>JBILEM010000003.1:0-16892 GCA_044352085.1 Schleiferiaceae bacterium | reverse complement strand
AAGGCCAGTTTGATCCGTACGGCCTGGATTCCACCGGCACCCGGGTATTGGCCTCGGCGTGGCAGGTCAACGGGGTGGTGGTGCGGCCGTTGGTGCAGCAGTTGAGTGCCGATTTTCGGATTTCGGGAGGGTCTTCGCAAGGCCGCCCCACGGCAGCAGTTGGGGAAAACGGACTCGAGCAAGACCTCTACGCGGATCCTTACGGGCCCTTGTCCCTGCAGCCCATTCGAGCCACATGGAGCTTGTCGGGAGGGTATTCCCTTCGCTACGACCCAGCTACCGCCGCCAGCGGTTCCCCCTACAAGCAATCCATTCGCTTTGATGCCTCCCTGGAGCCCACGGCGAATTGGCGGGTAGGGGTGTCTTCGGGCTACGACTTAATGGCCCGCTCCATCACCTTCACCACGGTGGACCTGTACCGGCAAATCCACTGCTGGGAAATGCGGGTGCGTTGGGTCCCCATGGGCTACGCCCGGTCCTACAGCATTGGCTTGGGCGTGAAGGCCCCGTTGCTCAAAGACCTCAAGGTGGAGCGCCGACGAGGCCGCGGAGATTTTTGATTTTTGCTGCACGGTTTTTTTGAGCCGGACGGGACTTTTCGGCCCCAAAAGCCGGTAACAATCGCTGCGTACCCGCTTTAACCGCGTCGAGAAGCACCGGTGCGCACCCAGTTTTGGATCCAAGTGCGGCCGTAGGGAGTCAGGACACTTTCGGGATGAAATTGCACCGCCACACCCAATCCGTCGGCCCGTTCCATCGCCATCGGAACGTCCTCGCGGTCCCAGGCCGTAAGTTTCCATGGGGAATTTTTGGGGAGGGTGTCTATAGCCCAGCTGTGGTAGAGCCCGACCGATCCGGGCCAGCCCCCAGCCGGGAGCCAGCGCGACGGTTCCATCCGAGCTATTTCGCCGGGAATGCCGTGCCGGGGAGCCTCCAACCTGCGGAGCGTGCCGCCTTGGGCCACGGCCAGCGCCTGCATGCCCAAGCAAATCCCCAAAACCGGAATTCGGCCGTCCGCATCGGACAAGGCCTCCAGCAAAACCCCCGACGTTTCCGGAAGACCGGGACCGGGGGAGACCACCAAGGCGTCGGCTTGGCGCACCCAGTCCAAGACACGGGGGTCGTCGTTTCGAACCACGGTCCACGTCGGATCGATCTCCCACAGGGCGTCCGCCAAATTGTAGGTAAAAGAGTCGTAGTTGTCCAGCAGCACCCGCATGCTGCGAAGGTACCGCACCGTGAATTACCTTCGTGGGATGAAGCGCATTCTGCACACCGACCAGGCCCCCGCCGCCATTGGGCCGTATTCCCAGGCCGTTGCCTGGGGCAACACCGTGTACATTTCCGGCCAAATTGCCCTGGATCCCGCCACGGGTCAGTTGGACAACGCCTCCTTGGAACACGAAGTCCGGCGGGTACTGCGCAACCTGAACGCCGTACTGGAGGCCGCCGGCTGCGGACCGCAAGACGTGCTCAAGTGCACGGTTTTCTTGCTGGACATGGCCGACTTTGCCTTGGTCAATGCCCTGTACGCCGATTATTTCACCGAGAACCCCCCGGCCCGGGAGACGGTGGCCGTTTCTGGACTGCCACGGGGCGCCCGCGTGGAAATTTCCGCGGTGGCTGCCGTACCTTTGTCTGCACAGTAACGGGGCTTTTGGCCCTCTTTTGAATTATCCACTTACCTCAAATCGACCATGGAATTTGACCTCATCGTTCTTGGATCCGGCCCCGGCGGTTATGTAGCGGCCATCCGTGCCAGCCAACTCGGATTGAAAACAGCCATTGTAGAAAAAGAAAGCCTGGGCGGCGTATGCTTGAACTGGGGTTGCATTCCGACCAAGGCATTGATCAAAAGCGCTCAGGTATTTGAGTACATCCAACACGCTGCCGATTACGGCATCCAAGTCAAAGAAGCCTCGCACGACTTTGGCAAAGTCATCCAGCGCAGCCGCGAAGTGGCCGGTGGAATGAGCAAAGGCGTCCAGTTTTTGATGAAAAAGAACAACATCACCGTCATCCAGGGCTACGGCAAAGTGGCTCCCGGAAAGAAGGTGGTGGTCAAGGGCGAAGACGGCAAGGAAACGACTTACAGCGGCAAGAACATCCTGATTGCCACCGGCGGTCGGTCCCGCGAATTGCCCGCTTTGAAGCAAGACGGCGTTAAGATCATTGGGTACCGCGAGGCCATGACTTTGCCCAAGCAGCCCAAGTCCATGGTCATTGTAGGGTCTGGTGCCATCGGCGTGGAGTTCGCGTATGTATACAGCGCCATGGGCACCCAGGTGACCGTGGTGGAGTACCTGCCCCGCATTGTGCCCAACGAAGACGAAGACATTTCGCAGCAGTTGGAGCGCACGTTCAAGAAAAACGGCATTGCCATTGAAACCGGAGCCGAAGTGACCCACGTGGACACCAAGGGCGCCGGATGCGTGGTGACCTACAAGAACGCCAAGGGCGAGCACAAGATAGAATGCGACGTAGTGCTGTCTGCCGTGGGCGTGACCCCCAACATCGAGAACATTGGCCTGGAGGCCGTGGGCATCAAGACCGAGCGCGGCATTATTGTGACCGACGACTACTACGCCACCAACATCCCCGGTTACTTTGCCATTGGCGACGTGGTCAAGGGCCAGGCGCTTGCCCACGTGGCTTCGGCGGAAGGCATCACCTGCGTGGAAAAAATCGCCGGACACCACCCCGAGCCCCTTGACTACAACAACATCCCCGGTTGCACCTACTGTTCGCCCGAAATCGCGAGCGTGGGCTACACGGAGAAGAAGGCCAAGGAAGCTGGTTTTGACATCAAGGTGGGCAAATTCCCGTTCTCTGCGAGCGGAAAAGCCAGCGCCGCCGGTGCCAAGGACGGTTTTGTGAAGGTCATCTACGACGCCAAGTACGGCGAGTTGCTGGGCGCCCACATGATTGGAGCCAACGTGACCGAAATGATTGCCGAAATTGTGACGGCCCGCAAGCTGGAGACCACCGGCCACGAAATCCTCAAGGCTGTGCACCCGCACCCCACCATGAGCGAGGCCGTAATGGAAGCCACGGCTGCCGCCTACGGCGAGGTCATTCACCTGTAATTCGGTCCGTGCGTCCCCTCCTGGAGGTCTGGAATGCGGTCCACGGCTACGACGATCGGTTCCTCCTGACCGTCGGGCATTGGCAGTTGTTTCCCGGCCAGGTCGTGGCGGTAGTAGGCCCCTCCGGCTCTGGAAAAAGCACGTTTTTGAAAATTTTGGGAGCGCACCTCACCCCGGACGAGGGGGAGGTGCGTTTTCGTTCCCGCCGGGTTCCGCCGGCCGAAGATCGGCTCCTGCCCGGTATTCCGGGGGTAGCACTGGTACGCCAGGATTTTGGGCAAATGCCTTTTCGCAAAGTCCGGGAAAATGTTTTGCACTTTGTGCACACGGAGTCCGACTCCCAAGAGGCCGCGTGGAGCCGCCGTTGGCTCACCAGCGTAGGCCTGGACGGCTGGGAAGACGCCCCCACCCACACCCTGTCCGGTGGCCAACTCCAGCGGTTGGCCCTGGCGCAAGCCCTCGCTTCCAAGCCTCATGTGCTCCTGCTGGATGAACCGTTCAGCCACTTGGACCCTGCCACCAAGCGCACCCTGCTGGATGACCTCCGAACCTGGCAGCGGCAATCCAACCGCTCCGTGGTTGTGGTGGTACACGACGTCCGCGACGCCCTGGAATGGGCCGATCGCATCGATGTGTTCCACGGCGGGTCGTGGATTGCGTCCGACGCCCCCCAAACCCTCTACCTCCGGCCGCCCCGGTTGGAAGTGGCCCGCATGTTTGGCCGGGTGAACGAAATCCCGCTGGAGCGCGCTAATGAGCTATTTCACGCTCCGCTTCCCGGCCACCCGGTAGGAGATACGTTGGTTGTCTACCCCGAACAGCTTCTTCCGGGGCATTTCCGCGTTCTTCCTCCCGTCCTGCGCCAAGACTTTCAAGGCGACCGCACCTGGAACGTGTACGACAGCCCCGTCGGCTTGTTGTACGGTGCAGCGGAAGGCCCTCGCATGGGGGCATAAAAAAAGCCGCCCCAAGGGACGGCTTTCCTGCGCTGCGAACGCGGTTATTTATTTTACCTTATTCACTACGGCCGCAAAAGCGTCCGGGTGATTCATGGCCAAGTCAGCCAAAACCTTGCGGTTTAGCTCGATGTTGGCAGCGTGCAATTTGCCCATCAACACGCTGTAAGACATGCCGTGCAAACGAGCACCGGCATTGATACGCTGGATCCAAAGAGCGCGGAAGTTGCGCTTCTTTTGACGGCGATCGCGGTAAGAGTAGACTAAGGCTTTTTCAACGGCGTTTTTGGCAACCGTCCAAACATTTTTACGGCGGCCGTAGAAACCTTTGGCCATTTCCATAATGCGCTTCCGGCGGGCGCGGGAGGCGACGTGATTTACACTTCTAGGCATTTCTTTTTACTTTTTTTGGCAACGCGGCTCAGAAGAACACTTGAAAGCGTTTGCGCAGGGTTAAGGGTACCGAACAATTCGATGGTTAAGCGGTCAGATGCACAATTGCATTTTCACGCTCGGCATGTCCACGGGGCTTACCAACGTGGAGTGGGTCAGACGGCGCTTGCGGTCAGTTGCCTTTTTGGTCAAGATGTGACTCTTGTAGGCATGCTTGCGCTTGATCTGGCCAGTACCCGTCAGCTTGAAACGCTTCTTGGCGCTGGACTTGGTCTTCATTTTGGGCATGATGATTGGATTTGAGTTCGCAGCTATGAAAAGGAATTACTTCTTTTTGGGTTGGATGATCATAAACATCCGCTTTCCTTCCAAGTGGGGAAGGGCCTCCACCTTGCCCAGGTGTTCCAGGTCTTGGGCCAAGCGGAGAAGCAGGATTTCGCCTTGTTCCTTGTACACGATGGACCGGCCGCGGAAAAATACGTAGGCCTTGATTTTGAATCCATCTTCCAAGAATTTGATGGCGTGCTTTTTCTTGAATTCGTAATCGTGTTCGTCCGTCTGGGGTCCAAAACGAATCTCCTTGATGACCACTTTCACCGCTTTGGCCGTGATTTCCTTCTGCTTTTTCTTCTGGTCGTACAAGAACTTCTTGTAGTCGACAATCCGGCAAACAGGCGGCTCGGCCTTTTCGGTGATCATGACCAAATCCAATTCCAAGGCGGTGGCCTTGGCCAGAGCATCGCGGGTGGAGTAGACTCCTACTTCGACGTTTTCCCCTACCAAACGAACCTCCGGAACGCGAATGAATTCGTTGATTTTGTGCAGCGCTTCGGGTTCGCGGCGCGGGGTGTAATTTCTGGAACGATTGGGCCTCAGGGGACGGGTAATTTAAGATGAAACAATTGCGGTGATCAAAATGCGGACAGGCGTTCTTCGACTTCAGCTTGAATTAAGGTACTGAATTCCAGTACGCTCATCGCACCCAAGTCTCCTTGCCCGTGGCGTCTTACCGCCACGCTGTTCGCTTCTTGTTCGGTCTCGCCAACCACCACCATGAAGGGGATTTTCCGAACCTCCGCATCGCGGATTTTTCTTCCAACCTTTTCATTCCGAAGGTCAACGAGGGCGCGAATATCGGCATTTTCTAGCTCCTGTGCAACTTGTTGAGCATACGCCTCGTACTTTTCTGACACCGGCAAGATGGCCACCTGCTCGGGGGTGAGCCAAAGCGGGAAATTGCCTCCGCAATGTTCGAGCAATACCGCCACAAATCGCTCCATGGAGCCGAAGGGGGCGCGGTGAATCATTACCGGGCGGTGCATTTCGTTGTCCGACCCCTTGTACTCCAATTCAAAGCGCTCGGGCAGGTTGTAGTCTACCTGGATGGTGCCCAGCTGCCACTGTCTGCCCAAGGCGTCTTTCACCATGAAGTCCAATTTGGGTCCGTAGAAGGCCGCTTCGCCGTATTCCACCACAATGGGGAGTCCCTTTTCTTGTGCGGCTTGCAAGATGGCCGACTCTGCTTTTTCCCAATTTTCTTCCGATCCGATGTACTTGGAGCGGTCGGTCTGGTGGCGCAGGGATACTTGGGCCTTGTAGTCCGTGAAATCCAGGGTCTTGAAGATGTAGAGCACCAAGTCGATGACCTTTTGGAATTCTTCCAGGAGCTGGTCCGGGGTGCAGAAGAGGTGGGCGTCGTCTTGGGTAAAGCCGCGTACCCGGGTGAGTCCGTGCAATTCGCCGGATTGCTCGTAGCGGTAAACCGTTCCAAACTCGGCCAACCGCAGGGGGAGGTCCCGGTAGGAGCGGGGGGAAGACTTGAAAATTTCGCAGTGGTGCGGGCAGTTCATGGGCTTGAGCAAGTACTCTTCGCCTTCTTCCGGCGTGCGGATGGGTTGGAAGGAGTCTTTACCGTACTTCTCGTAGTGTCCGGAACAGACGTAGAGTTCCTTGTTGGCAATGTGGGGGGTGATGACGGGCAGGTAGCCGGCCTTCTTTTGGGCGCGCTTTAGAAACTGCTCCAGGCGCTCGCGGAGGGCAGCTCCTTTGGGTAGCCACAGGGGCAATCCCTGTCCCACGCGCTGGGAAAATGTGAAGAGTTCCAATTCCTTGCCCAGCTTGCGGTGGTCGCGCTTCTTGGCTTCTTCCAGCAAGTGCAGGTACTCTTCCAGCAGAGAGGCCTTTGGGAAGGAAATGCCGTACACCCGAGTCAGTTGGGGATTGGTTTCCACTCCGCGCCAGTAAGCGCCAGACATTTTGGTGATTTTGAACGACTTGATCAGTCCTGTGTTGGGGATGTGGCCCCCGCGGCACAAATCGGTAAAGTCGCTGTGGTCGCAAAAGGTGATGGTGCCGTCTTCCAAATTGGAAATCAACTCCGTTTTGAAGGGGTTGTGGGCATAGGCCTCCAGGGCTTGCTCCTTGGTGACGGAGCGCATTTTGAATTCGGCCTTTTCCCGGGCGCGCTCCAGAAACCGCGCTTCCACCTTGGCCCAGTCGGCCTCTCCGAAATGGATGCCGCGGAAGTCGATGTCGTAGTAAAAACCGCTTTCAATGGCCGGACCGATCGTCAGATGAACAGCCGGGTAAAGGTCGGTGATGGCCTGGGCCATGACGTGGGCCGAGGAGTGCCAAAAAGCCGTTTTTCCCTCGGGTTGGTCCCAGGTGAAAAACTGCAGCATGCCGGAGCCGGGTAGGGGGTCGTGCAATTCGACGGTTTGGTCGTTCCAGCGCGCGGTCAGCGCGTTTTGGGAGAGGCCGCGGGAAATGCTTTCGGCTACTTGGAAAGCGGTGGTGCCCGGTTCGTACGTGCGTTGGGCCCCGTCGGGCAAGGTAATTTGGATCATAAGGATGCTTCGTTACAAAGGAAGTTTGCGACGCGGCAAAGGTAGGGAATCGGTTATCTTTGTGCCTATGGATTTTGCCAAAAAGCTGAACGAATTGAACGACCGGTTGTTGGGTACGTTGATGGAGACCTTGGAGATCCGCTACACGGCTCTGGACGACGCTTGTTTGGTGGCCGAAATGCCCGTGGGGCCCCGGGTGCATCAGCCCATGGGCCTCCTGCACGGCGGGGCCACCGCCGCCTTGGCGGAAACCCTGGGGTCGGCCTATTCGTTTGTGCACCTGCCCCATCCGGAGAAGCAAGCCGTCGTGGGGCAAACGTTGGTGGCCCACCACGTGCGCAGCGTGCGGGAAGGATATGTGGTGGGTACGGCCCGTTTTTTGCACCGGGGCAAGCGGTCCCACGTGGTGGAAATCCGCATTGTGGATGCGTCGGGCCAGTTGGTTTCCACCGTCACCCTCACCAATGCCATTCTCGACCTGGCCTAAGCCGCGCCGTTTTAAGCTGCAATCCCAAAAATGGACGTAAAAACCTCCTTTGTATTGCTCCGGGAGCCCGGACAGCCTCTGTGGGGCGCTTCGTTGGAGGAAACTACGTCGTTCTCCGAGGGGAGGGAAGAGGCTGCCCTTTTTTATGTGCATCCCTTTCACGGGGAAGGCACGACCTACCGGCTGGGAAAACGCTTTGAAGGGCCGGAGGCCTTGGCCCAAGCGCGGAAAGCCCACCGCACCTTGCCCCCGTTGGAAGTTCCCTCGTCGCATACGGAGACCGAATACAAGCAGTTGGTGGAACGGGCCATTGAGGCCTGCCGCGACGGCGCCCTGACCAAGGTCGTGACGTCCCGCCGGGTGGTGCACGCCCCCGAAACCTTTTACAATACCGTGGACGCCTTTGCCGCGCTCTGCGAACGCTACCCCGACGCCATGGTGTACCTCCTTTATCGGGAGGGCCAAACCACCTGGATGGGGGCTTCTCCGGAATGGCTTTTGCACCGCGACGGGACCCACCTCCGAACCATGAGTTTGGCCGGAACCCGGCCCGCAGGGAGCACAGGGCATTGGGGAGCCAAGGAAAAAGAAGAACAAGACCTGGTCACCCAAGACATCGCGTATATGCTACGGGCCATGGGGGCGTCGGAATTGACCGTGGACGGGCCGGTGGTGCGCGTGGCCGGTCCGGTGGAACATTTGTGTACCTGGATTGAGGGCGAACTTCCGCCCCCCGCCTCCAGTTTGTCTTTGGCCCAATCGCTTCATCCCACCCCGGCGGTAGGCGGATTGCCCAGGGCCCGGGCGAGCGCCTTTTTGCGCGCCCACGAGGGCTACGACCGCGGCCTGTATGCCGGCTACATGGGGTGGTCCAGCGGTTCCACTGCACGGTTTTATGTGAACCTCCGCTGCATGGAAGTGGGGCAGCAAGCCGTAGCGCTTTATGCCGGCGGAGGAATCACGGCGCAGTCCAATCCCCAGCGCGAATGGGAGGAGACGGAGGCCAAATTGCAAACCCTGCGCAGTGCTATCTTCGCGCAGTGAGTGCGGCCTACCATCCTACCGCCTGGGAATTGGCGCAATTCCTAAAGAACCACGGGGTGGAGACCTGGATTTCTTCCCCCGGTTCCCGCCATGCCCCGCTGATTGAAGCCTTTTACGGGCTGGGATTTCCGCACCACCACGTCCTGCTGGACGAACGGTCGGCGGCACATTTTGCCTTGGGAGCGGCAGAGGCCTCTGGGAAGCCGGTGGTCGTGCTGTGCACCTCGGGATCCGCAGCGCAGAATTTGGCACCGGCATTGATCGAGGCTTTTTACCGCGAAATTCCGTTAATCGCCCTGACGGCAGACCGTCCGTCTGCCCAAATTGACCAGGGCCAGGGCCAGAGCATCCGCCAAAACAACCTTTTTGGAGACCACGTGGTCGCTTCGTTTTCTTTGGAAGAGGACTGCGTGGACGAATCTCCGGAAGCATTTCAGGCCCGAACGGCCCGCAACCGGCAGCGGTGGACCCTCGCGTGGGAGGCCGCTGTGCGCGACAAAGGCCCGGTTCACCTGAATGTTCCGCTGCGCGAACCGCTGTACGGCTATGCGCCGGATGCAGGAGTGTTTGCGAAGAACGGTGGTTCCCCGGCAGCGGGGGGCGCACACAAAGCCGCCCTCTCGGATGCAGAAACGACCCATTCTCCGGGCAGACCCCGGAACATCCCCGCGGTTTACACAGACTTCTCCAACCGTTCAACCGGTTGGGACGCCCCGTGGTGGTCAGCCGAACGCCGCGCCCTGTGGGTGGGGCAAATGACGGCGGAGCAGGGCGCGGCCTGGAGGCCCGTGCTGCTGCGCTGGTTGGACGCAGACCCCCGCCTGGTGGTGGTAGCCGAGCCCCTTTCCAACCTGGGCCCGGGGCCGTGGATGGGGTGGGAGCAGCACCTGGCGTTCTCCTGCGCCGTTTCCGACGTTCCCCAAGCCGTGTTTACGATGGGCGGCGCGACCGTGGCCAAACGCGTTAAAAATGCGTGGGCCGCGCAACCGCCGTGGCAGGCCCATGTGGGAACAACCGTCCGCATTCCGAGCATTTGGGGCACGTTGCAGGCACATCTGGCGGTGGACGCTCCATCGTTTTTGGCCCTTTTGAATCTTCGGTACAGCGCCGAGTCGGTTGGTTCCATCAGCAACGGGGAAGCACCAACCGCCTGGAGACCCTCCGTAGAAGCGGCGCAGGAACGGCTGGTACAGCGGTTGCAGAGTACCGAGGCCGCACACGGAGACGCATGCCTGGCTGCCGACTGCCTAACCGACGGTGTGGCGGTGTCCCTGTTGCTGGACCATTTGCCCGCGGGCATGCGGCTTTCGGTGGGGAATTCGGCAGCGATCCGCCATGCCTTGCGCAGCGCATCCATACGACCCCAGTCCTGGGACCGCGTTTGGCAGGGAAACCGCGGAACGTCCGGCATCGACGGAAGCAGCTCCACGGCCCTGGGAGCGGCGTGGTCCGACGGCATGCCCACCTGCCTGTTAACCGGCGAACTCAGCTTTTTTTACGACGCCACAGCGTGGTTCCAAGAATCCTTGCCCCCGGCCTTTGTGGCGGTGGTCCTGAACAATGCGGGCGGCGGCATTTTTCGGTTGATCGACGGTCCGTCCAGCACCGGACACCTGGCCCGCGACTTCGAAGTGCGCCACCAACGGAGCGTGTTGCCCTGGGCCCGCGAAATGGGGTGCACCGTTTTTTCGGTCAAAACCGCTGCAGACTGGCTGAACATCCTGCGCAGCGATGCGTTTTTACATCCAAAAGCCCCGTGCGTCATCGAAGTCTGCACGGATCCCGATCTCACTGAAAACCAATGGAAAAACCCCATTCTATGAACCCGATCACCTGGACCCCCATCAAAACCTACTCGGACATCCGTTTCGACTTTTTTGAAGGCATCGCCAAAATCACCATCAACCGCCCCGAGGTCTACAACGCATTCCGTCCGGAAACCAACGTCCAAATGCTGGACGCCATGGACATCTGCCGCGAGCGCCAAGACATCCGCGTGGTGGTGCTCACCGGCGAAGGTGACAAGGCTTTTTGTTCCGGGGGAGACCAAAACGTAAAGGGAATTGGCGGGTACATCGGCGAGGACGGCGTGCCCCGGTTGAATGTGTTGGATTTGCACAAGCGGATCCGGGAAATCCCCAAGCCCGTGGTCGCCATGGTCAACGGGTACGCCATTGGAGGCGGCCACGTGCTGCACGTGGTCTGCGACCTGACCATTGCGTCGGACAATGCCCGATTTGGCCAGACGGGTCCCAAGGTGGGCAGTTTTGACGCCGGATTTGGCAGTTCTTACTTGGCCCGCCACGTGGGGCAGAAGAAGGCCCGGGAAATTTGGTTCTTGTGCAACCAATACACCGCTGCCGAGGCCGAGGCGATGGGCATGGTGAACAAAGTCGTTCCTTTGGCCGACTTGGAAGCCACGACGGTCGACTGGTGCCGCACCATGATCCAACGGTCTCCCATGGCCCTGCGAATGATCAAACGCGGCCTGAATGCCGAATTGGACGGTCAACGCGGCCTGATGGAGTTTGCCGGCGACGCCACCCTGATGTTTTACTTGATGGAGGAGGCCCAGGAAGGCAAGCACGCCTTTTTGGAAAAACGCGACCCCGATTTCAGCAAATTCCCCCAATTCCCCTGATGGCCGCCCCGTCCGTTAGCACCTGGCTGGAAGCCGCCCGCCTGCGCACCTTGCCTTTGGCCTTGGCCTGCATTGCGCTGGGCAGCCTCTTGGCCGCAGACGCCGGCTATTTCAACCCGTTGATTTTGGCATTGGCCGTGCTCACCACCCTGTTGTACCAGGTGCTGAGCAACTACGCCAACGACTACTACGACTGGAAAAGCGGCGCCGACGCCTCCCGAACCACCCACCAGAACGGCGAAGCCCGGTCGGTGGCGTCGGGAAAAATCGCGCCGGAAACGATGTGGTCCGCCGTGAAAGCCGTTGGCTTGTTGGCTGCCTTGGCCGGGGGGAGCCTGGTGTTTCTGGCTTTTACTGGAACCCTGCGGTGGGTCTTTTTGGGACTCCACGGACTGGCGCTTTGGAGTGCCGTCAACTACGTGGGCGGACAAGCCACCTACGGCTACCGCGGCTGGGGCGACTTTTTTGTGGTCTTTTTCTTCGGTCTGGTGGGCGTCGAAGGCAGTTTCATGGTGCAAACCGGTCAGTTCAGCCCCTGGATTCTGCTTCCCGGCCTATCCATTGGGCTTTTGGCCACGGGGGTGCTCAACCTCAACAACCTGCGGGACATCGAAACCGACCGGGCTGCCGGTAAAATCACGGTAGCCGCCCGCTTGGGCACCCGCGGGGCCCGTTGGTACCAAACCGTGTTGGTGGTTGGGGGCGTGGCCGCTGCGGTCTTTTTTGTGGTCCGCGGACTCCCCACGTGCAGCCGATCCTACCTGTTTTTGGCCGTAACGCCCCTGTTTTTCGAATCGGTGGTCCAAACCTGGAAGGCCCAAAGCCGGGCCGAATGGGACCGATTGCTCAAGCCCTTGGCGCTGGCCACCTTCTTTTTTGCCTTGGCTCTGGGCGTGGGATTGCTCATCGATTCCGACGACTGCAGCAAACCCCTGTTTTGATGCGGGTATTCCACTGGCCCTACCGCTACACGTTTGCCCAGCCGGCAGGAACGTCGCGCGGGGTTTTGCTGGACAAAGAAGCCCACTTTCTGGAAATTCGCGGCAGCCACCGGGGGGTGCCTTTTCGGGGCATCGGGGAATGCGGGCTGCTTCGGGGCCTGTCCTACGACGACCGCCCGGACTACGTCGAGCATTTGGACCGTTTGGCGCAAGCCCTGCAGGCCTGGAGCCCGGACCAATGGGAGGCGTGCTGGCAGTCCGATGGCCTCCTTCCGGAAGACTTTTACCGGGCGTGGTCCCACTGGCCGTCGCTGCAGTTTGCCGCGGAACAAGCGGTGCGCAGCGCCTTTCGAAACCGCCAAGGGTTCCACCCGTCGGACCTTTTTGACACGGCCTGGTCCCGCGGGCAGGTGGGCATTCCCACCAACGGCTTGGTGTGGATGGGGTCCAGCTGTGCCATGAGCGAGTCCATGGAAGCGAAATTGCGCGGAGGCTACGCCTGCGTCAAGCTGAAAATTGGCGCCCTGCGTTGGGAGGAAGAGCGGGCCCTGCTTCAAGACTTTCGCCAAACCGACGCTGGGAAGCACGCCGAGTTGCGCGTGGACGCGAACGGAGCCTTCACCCGAGACGGGGTAGAATCCGTCTTGCGGGACCTGGCGGACCTGGGCGTCCATTCCATCGAGCAGCCCCTTCCGGCCTCGGACCGCGACGGCCTGGCCTACTGGTGCGCCCATTCCCCGGTTCCCGTGGCGTTGGACGAGAGCCTGATTGGCTTGACCGGTGCCGAGGAACGCGACGCCCTTCTGGACGAATTAAAACCTCCTTTTGTGGTGCTTAAACCCAGTTTCCTTGGTGGCTGGGAAGGTACGCGCGATTGGATCCAACGGGCCGAACGCCGGAACATCGGCTGGTGGGTCACCAGTGCCTTGGAGGGGAGCATCGGCCTCAATGCCATTGCCCACGGAGTAGCGCAGCACCTGCCAGTCGCCCGCGCCCAAGGGCTGGGCACCGGCGGCCTGTACACCAACAACCTGCCGCCGTGGACCGCCCTGGACCGCACCGAGTTGCGTCCCCTTTCGCCGTATCCGGCCCCCGTCACCGAAGGGCCATGGCCCGAGGGCTTCCGGATTCACCCCTTTACGGACCCCGCACTGGTGCGCGAAGTGCAGGACTTTTTGCGCGCCTGGTTTTCCCCTGCCGACGACTTGGTCTTTCACACCAGCGGCAGCACGGGAGCCCCCAAACCCATCGCGTTGTCCAAAGAGCTTTTGGTGGCCAGCGCCCGGGCTACCTTGGCCACCCTGGACCTCCAACCGGGCTACACGAGCGTGCTAGCCCTGTCTCCCCAACGCATTGGAGGGGCCATGGTGCTGGTTCGCGCCTTGGTGGGGCAGGGGACCGTCGATTTGGCTGCCGCGTCCCGGCATCCCTTGGAAGGAGCCCCCGTACCCGATGCCCCCTGGGATTTCGTCTCTTTGGTGCCCCAACAGGCCCAAGCCCTGGCGGCCGACCCCGTGTGGCACGGCTCCATCCGCACCCTCTTGCTGGGCGGGGCCGACTGCTCCCAAACCCTTGCCAAAGCCCTGATTCCCTTGGCCGAACGTCGGTACCTGGGATTTGGCATGACGGAAACCGGGTCCCATTTTGCCTTGGCCTCCTTGAATCCCGACGACCCCGCGTGCCGCACCTCCGGGGGGCAGTGGATGTACCAACCCGTGGAAGGCGTCCGCCTGGTGTGGACGTCCGACGCCGAAGGCACCGATTCCGTAGGAGGGACAACCGGATCCAACCCCGCGTCTGAACCCGCATCCATCGCCTCCTTGACCTTGGTCGCTCCGCATCTGGGCATAGACCAACCGCTCCAAACCAACGACTTGGCTTCGCCTGTGGGGGCTGGATTTGTTTGGTGGGGCCGGTCCGACGGCGCCGTGAACAGTGCCGGGATCAAACTCTTTCCCGAGACCATTGAGGCGTGGGTTTTTCAAGCCCTCCCCGCTGTGGAAGGACGCGGTTTCGCCACCTCTGTGCCCGATGTCCGTTGGGGCGAGCGCCTGGTCTGGTTGTCCGAACCGCTTGACGACGATCTTCGGGCCGAGGTGCAAGCCGTTTGGGTTCAATTGCGCCAGGAACACCCGCATTGGGTGCCCAAGGATACGTATGAAATCCCGGCCATTCCCCGTGCCGCCCAAGGCAAGGTGGACCGCCGGGCCTTGCGCGCGCTGGCCGTCCTCCGAGCGCAAACCGAAGACAAAGCGTAAAACCGGAACGTAGAAAAAAAGCAGCGGGCTGCCCCTTTGGGGCAGCCCGCTGTGCATTTGAACTTTTTCCGCGGCCCAGAAGCCAGCAGGGGAAACGGTTATTTGCCGCCGTTGGCCTTGGCGTGGTCGGCCAGGAATTGGGCCAAACCGCTGTCCGTCAGCGGGTGCTTCAACAAAGAAAGCATGGCGCTGAACGGGCCTGTCATCACGTCGGCTCCGATCTCGGCGCAGTTGATGATGTGCATGGCGTGGCGCACGGATGCAGCCAAAATTTGGGTTTCGTAACCGTAGTTGTCGTAAATCTGGCGGATTTTGGCAATCAAATCCAAACCGTCGGAAGAAATGTCGTCCAAACGGCCCACAAACGGGCTAACGTAGGTGGCACCGGCCTTGGCCGCCAACAACGCTTGACCGGGGGAGAACACCAGGGTCATGTTGGTTTTGATACCGCGGGAAGAAAAATACGCACACGCCTTGATGCCGGACTGGATCATGGGGATCTTCACCACAATCTTCTCATCCAGCTGGGCCAGCAACTCGCCCTCGCGCACCATGCCTTCAAAATCCGTGCTGATCACTTCCGCACTCACGTCGCCGTCGACCAAGTCGCAAATGGCTTTGTAGTGCTTCATGACGTTGTCGTGTCCGGCAATGCCTTCCTTGGCCATCAGGGAAGGGTTGGTGGTAACGCCGTCCAGGATGCCGAGGTCTTGGGCTTCGCGGATGTCGTTCAAGTTGGCGGTGTCAATGAAAAATTTCATGGGGCATGAGGTTGAATGGGGTGCCGCATCGTGCGGCGGTGCAAAGGTACTTTTTTTGCCGGAAGCTCCGCGCATCGCCCTGTGCAGCACCGCTCATTGCCGGGAACCGCACACGGCGGAAGGCGCACAGGCCGCACGGAAGCTTCCGTAAGCGCGGTGGTAGGGAGCAAAAAAACGAACTACCGCGCACGACCTCTTGGGCCGCATCCAAAAGCACCGATAAACGTTTCGCCAAAAAGAGGAGGGGGATTTCCGGTCGGCCGGAAAATAAAAAAGGCAAGAACCACCACACCGCTACAACCCACTGCCTTTGCTGCGTTCCCGCCCTGGAGGATTGATGGGGAGCTGGTCGATGGCCTTGCCCAATGCAAAGATATGGGTTACATTCGTTCTGTGAAAAATAAACGTTTGAAACCCGCGCGAATTGCGGGATGGCGGTTGCTTTTGGCAGCAGGAATTTCCGCTTTTTGGAATTTTGTACCTGCCTTTGCCCAATCCATTCCCGGCGCAGGGGCCTGTGGTCCTGCCAATTGGGTGGTTTTGGAAACCCAGCCGGACTCGGTTCCCGTGTACTACGTCAACCGGTCGGCCGTTTCCATTGTTTTGGGACAGCCCCGCCTGTTTCCGTTTTACGGAGATACCGTGGTTCGGGCTTATGTGCCCCAGACCGCTGTTGCACCGGGCGATTCGGTGGCCATTTGGGTGTCTGCCCGCACCGTGCACAACCTGGTAAACCGCACGCCCATTTTCATCCCGACCAACCACCCCACGGGGCCGGTCGTGATCAATCCCACGTACCAAGGGCGTTACAGCAAAACGTACTACACCGCCACGGAAAATTTGGAGGAAGGGCCGCTCCGGAACGCGCTGAAAACCATCGTTACTGCGAATGCCCTCTCCTTGAGCTACAACACCGCCCGGGACCACATGTACGGAACCATCGACAACGTGGCCGGCCAAGTGGAATGCGTGTACACCGGTCGGGTGGCCACTTTCAACACCCGTGCAGGGGCTGTCAGCAACGATTTTAACTGCGAGCACACTTTTCCGCAGAGCTTTTTTGGTTCCGCCAACCCCATGCAGTCGGATTTGCACCACCTGTTTTCCACCGACGAATCCGCCAACACCTACCGAAGCAATTTGCCTTTTGGGGTGGTAACGGGAACGCCTACGTGGCAGGTAGGGGGCAGCAAAAAAGGAAACGGGGTGTTTGAGCCCCGGGACGTGCACAAAGGCAATGCCGGACGCGCCTTGCTGTATTTTGTGATCCGCCACCAAGACTACGCCAATTTTGTGGCCCCGCAGGAGGTGCTCTTGCGCCAGTGGCACCGCCAATTCTTGCCGGTGGCCAAAGACATTGCGCGCAACAACGCCATTTATTCGCTGCAGGGCAACCGCAATCCGCTGGTGGACTATCCGCAATTTGAGCGCCGGATCACCCAGTTCATCGGGCCCTCCTACAAAACCATTGCCATGGCC
>JBILEM010000242.1:0-5448 GCA_044352085.1 Schleiferiaceae bacterium | reverse complement strand
CCAGTTGGTCCCGGGCGTCGGACCGGTTGGAACCCGAGTAGGCCAAGTCGATGGAAATCAGGTCGCCCAAGCCTTGAGATAAAAAGTTAGAGAATTGGCTGGCGAGCATCTGGGTGGTGTTGGAGTTGACGGACTGTACCCCGTGGCTAAGTACCCCTTCGCTGGATTGCCAGAAACCGTTTGTCAGCAAGAGGCTAAAGGCCTGGATGTTGCGTTTGTCAGCGTCGGCCAACCGGTTGCGCAATTCCTCTTGCCAAGCGGGATTGGCATTGGGCAGCGCAAAGTCAAATGCCAACTGCGGCTGCATGAGGGGACCGGACAGTCCCAAACCCAGCTGCACCGGCACACGTTGCCCGGCGTAATCCGGTTGGTTGACCATTCCCGTAAGTGCCGTGCGGGTGGTGTATATAGCCCGCATGTTCACGGTTCCTGCATAGGGGTCCCCCGTCCAGGAGAGGGTTCCACCAGGCTCCACGTCAAAGGACTTGTTGATCAGGTTTTGGAGGGTGAACAAGTAATCTCCGCTGGTTAAAGTGACGGTTCCGTTCAAACGCAAGTCGCCGGTTGGCGGGTAATCCACACGAACCATTCCCTCTCCCCGGCCCCGAATGATGTCTCCAACCGTTTCGTCCAGCAGCATTTCCATGGTCATCAGCGGGGTTACTTGAAGGGCCAAAGAAACATCCAATCCCCGGACGACCTTGGTCTTCTGGGAGTTGGTATTATCCAAATGAACTGGTTGCACAAAAGAGATGGACCCATTTTCCTCATACTCAGTGGGTGACGACAACGGCAGTTTGAAGACACTGGGCTTGGCGGCTTCCGCTCGGACGTCCAGCTTTAAATGGTCCATGGGTCCAAAAACGCGCACCTCGCCTTTGGCATACACCTTTCCAAAAAACAAATCCGACGTAGGCAGGTCCAACGCCAACAAATCTGTGGCCTCCAGCTTGAGGTCCAACCGCGGATCCTTGAACTGATTGGGTCGGAATGTAGCCCGCAGGAGGCCTTGGGTGCGTTCCTTGGTGTCCCGAACCCCAATGGGATGCAGGGTCCAGAGGTTATCGTCTAGCGTCAACCGAGGCACTCCATCCACGCCGTAATCGGTGCCCAAAAGAGGAACCGACGCTGCAAATGAAGGGAATTCCAATTCCCCTTTTAACAAATGCTTAGATGCATTCATTTGAAGTTTTACTTCTCCCCGTAACGTACCCCGAAAGCGGTCCAGTGTTCCGGCCAAATAAGGCTGCAAGGCCATCAACCGAAGCCGGTCCAAATGGACCGTGGCTTGAATGGGCCACTGGGAATCCTCGGGGTCGTAGGTGCCTCGCGCGGAGAGGGTTCTGCGCTCTCCCCGGTCCAAGGTTAAACTCAAGGCAGACAAGCGTGTATTCGGACTAAAAGTAGCTTGGCCCTTCATTCGGCCCATCCACTCGTTGTTCCAAATCAAGGAATCCACCGCCAAAGTGCCTTGCAAACCCGGTGTACCCAGCGGGGATTGAACAACCAGTTCGCCCTGAAGAGCCCCTTCCAACTCTGTTTTGGACGCGGTCAACCAAGGACGAAGGACCGAAAGAGGAACCTGGTTGACCTGCAACCGGAAGGAGGCCTCGGGGTCTTTGGAGAGGGTTCCTGCTAAGGCCAAAGATCCCTTATTGCCTTTCCACAGAATGCGGTCCAACGCAAGGGCTCCGCCGCCCCACGCCCAGGGCGCACCTGCTTCCAACCGCAAAGAATCCGTCGGCAAGGCCAATTCACCGGCACCCCACTGTCCTTTCCAGCGGGAAGGGGCCAAGTACTGGGCCAGCACCTTGCCGTGGCCTCCGAGCTCAGACCCCTGGGGGCCTTGAAGCGCCCAATCCAACGAACCAGCCCCTTCTTCTGCACGCCATTGCATGTTCACATGGGCCAAAAGGCCCGCTGCGGAATCCAGCTGGATCTGTGCATAGGCGGCATTCGCACGGTGTTGAATCTGAGCATGCAAGCCAAACAACCGGTTCCCCTGAAAACGCATCCAAGGACTGCGCACTTCCAAAGACATGGAACGGTTGGCTCCGGAATAGTCCCACTGAATACGAGACCCCGGGGCCAGATAAAGGCTGGTATCCACCGCATGCAACCAATTCGACGCCTCTTTAAACGCCAACTCCGCCGTTCCCCCACTCCCCTCTTTGGAACTCCACGACGACGGATGCCCCGCTAGACGCGCTTCCCAATTGCCTTGCAGATACGACGAGAGGGTGGCCAATCCCCCGGTCCATTGGAAGGTCGCATCCAAGGCATCCGCGCGCAATTCGGCGCGAAAAACGCGGCTGTCCCAGTCTGCCTGCGCCTGGAGGGCTCCCAATGGATGTTTGGACTCACCGGTTTGCCACATTCCCCTTTCTTGATCCAAGGACGCGTGGTTTTGGCCGTCGGCCTCCTGGTAGGCGTAGGAGCCTTTCCCTGAAAAATTCCCTTCGGCGGCATCGGCCAAGCCCAAATCCCGCAGAGACAGGCGTTCTATGTTCCATTCTCCCTGGTGGCCTTGGTTGTCCAGGTCCCATCGGTGGCTGCCTTGCGCTTGTACAGCGGCTTGGGACCACGTCCACGAGGCCTCAACCGCATGGGGCGTAAAAGCCAAATCCGCCTTCCAACCGTCTGCCTTCCAACCCATCGCACGCGCCACCAAGACGTTCACGCGGGCCGTACCCGTCCATTTCTCCGGACGCAAAGAAGTTCCTTGAACCTCTCCCTTGGCCAAAAAGGGGCCTGCATCCAAAGAGTCCGGCATCCAATTGGATCCGGCCGGCACAGAAACCGCCCAAACGCCTTGGTAGGAGGCATCTTCCCACCGAAGCAAGGATCCTTGCCATTTTCCGTCCAACCGAACGGATTCCCCCTGCGTTCCTAGTGCCAGGACGGTTGCCCACCCTTTCCGCCGATCTGCCTTTCCACTCACCCGAACAGTGCTGTTCAGCTCCGGTGGAAGGGCGGTACGAAGCGCATTCCAGGTGGAGTCCGGCCAAAATTTCAACAGCTCCGGAGCGTTTACGCGAACCGACGTTTTGGCCAGTTCAAACGTTTTGTCCTTCTCATTTCCCGCGCCGGAACTAGTCAATTCCATTCCCGGCAAGGATGCTTCCACCCGGTTCCATTGCCAAGAATCCCCGAGCCGTTCCAGACTTCCGGCAAGTTGGAGCGCGCCAGTCTGAGGCAAGGTGTCGGTCGAGATCCCAAACCAACGGGGCCAGGCCAGCAATTCGGAAACCTCTCCCCGCGCCTCAAATTTCACCGCCAATGTGTCTGCCCCGCGGCCGTTTCCCTTGGCGTTGAGGGTGAGGCCCGTGGCATTGAGGCGACCTTCCTCCAAGGTCCATTCGCCGTTTGCCCCGTATTCCAACCCGGCAGACAATGCCAAAAAGCGGTTGTCGTTCGCGTCGGTTGCTCGAAACTGCTCTAAATACAAGGAAATTTTACCGGTGGCGTCGGATTTCAGTTCCCGCACACGCAGTTCCTGAATAACCGCTTCCTTGGGCCACGATGGGGCGTGTTCGTTGTGAACCAAAACACGAAGGTCGTCAACCCGGAGTCCATGGATTTTCCAAGCCAATGGTTTTTCTGACGGGGGGCCTTCCAATAAAGGAGCCAGTGCACGGACCAAGGTCCAGGTAGAATCGCGGGGTAGACGCTCCAAGAGCATTTGACCTCCGTCTATGCGAATCCCTCCGAGGGACAGACCGCCACCGGGTGCATAACTTATTCCTGAAACGGTCAATTTGCGCAGGTGAACCACCGGATTGCCCTGCGGGTCTTGGAGCACTGCATGGTGCAAGACGAGGCCTACCGGCCATTTCCATTGCAACCGCTCCACCTCCATGCGCAACCCCGTGGCCTTAACCGCTTGACTCCACGCGTACCGGGCCAACAACCGCTGCACCGGAGGGAGAGCCAAAACGATTAAAATCAACGAGATACTACCCAGCAATACCCAAATCGCCCGGTGCTTCCGTCGGTTTCTGGGGTTCGTGGGATGGGGATCCGCGATCATCACGTAAAATTACACCCGCTTTCCCGGATTCGAGGCAGGCCTATGTACCTTTGTGGAATGGCAAACACCGTGCCTCTGTTGCTGGCTTTGGAGTCCAGTTGTGACGATACCGGAGCCGCTGTATTGCGGGGGCTGGAGGTATTGAGCAACCGCGTTGCGGGGCAGTTGGCCCATGCCGAATTCGGGGGAGTTGTGCCGGAACTGGCCTCGCGTGCCCACCAAACCTCGGTGGTTCCTGTTGTCCAGGCCGCCTTGGACGAGGCAGGGGTTCTCCTAACCGACTTGGACGGCGTAGTCTGTACCCAGGGGCCAGGTTTGCTGGGATCCCTCCTGGTGGGGCATTCCTTCGCAAAATCGCTGGCTCTGGGGTTGGGAATTCCTTTGTACCACGCCCACCACATGCGGGCACATGTTTTGGCCCATTTTTTAACCGACGGAACCGACCGACCGGTGCCCACTTTTCCTTTTCTCTGCGCGACCGTCAGCGGCGGGCACACGCAGTTGTTGCGGGTTACAGGGCCCCAGGAACTGTTTATTTTGGGCGAGACCTTGGACGACGCTCTGGGCGAGGCCTTTGACAAAGCAGCCAAAATGCTGGGGCTGGGTTATCCCGGCGGTCCGGAAATCGATCGACTGGCAGGGCTGGCCGAGGCGCGCAGAATCCCGTTTGCAAAGCCCTCTATAAAAGGTTTAAATTACAGCTTCAGTGGTTTGAAAACGAGTTTTTTACAAATATTAACTCGGGAATTAGGCTCCCCTTCTAACGTAGCTGAATCCGACCTTCCCTGGGTCTGTGCGTCCATCCAAGACGCCTTGTTGGACCATTTTTTTGAGTCGCTTGTGCTCGCCGTTAAGCAAACCGGTCTGAAACAAGTAGCCATTGCCGGGGGAGTTTCCGCCAACCGGGCCCTTCGTGCACGGCTTCAGGCCCTTGGAGCCCAGGAAGGCTGGGACGTTTTTATCCCTCCCTTCGCCTACACCACAGACAACGCGGCCATGATTGGGGCAGACGGCTATTTTCAGTGGCTACATAGTACAAACACCCCGCTCCACCTGAGTGCGCAAGCCCGAATGCCCTTGCCCAAAGACCCCACCTTTGCTTGACCCATGGCCCATCCTCCCTTTCTGAAAATTGGACGTACCGACGTCGTTTCCATCCCGCAATTGGGCATGGAACGCATCTCCTGCCGGGTAGACACAGGCGCCGCCTTGTGCGCCCTTCACGCACTCACCTGCTGCGAAGAAGAAGGACTCCTGAAAGTCCAGTTTGACGCAGCAGAAACCGGCACTGACCGACCAGGACCCTGGGTCGAGACCTTTACCCAGTACAAAACGGTGCGGGTCAAGAACTCGTTTGGGGACACCCAAGACCGGTATGCCGTATGGTTGGAAATCCAGTTGTTTGACCGACCCTTCGG
>JBILEM010000104.1:0-5496 GCA_044352085.1 Schleiferiaceae bacterium | reverse complement strand
TCCGGGTTCCGTACGAACAAACGCTGAAAAACCTCGGATGAGTGCTTCCCTGCCATCGGTTACCGTGGTGGTGGTATCCTACAACGCCAAGGCCTGGCTGGACCAAACCTTAAAAGCGGCCATTCGATCGATGGAGGGTTTGGAAGGGTCTATCTGGGTGGTGGACAATGCCTCTCCCGATCACAGCGCAGACTGGGTCAAAACGCATTTTCCGTCGGTACGGGTAATCGCCAACCCGAACAATCCGGGATTTGGCGCCGCCAACAACCAAGTACTCCACCGGTTGGAAACCGATACGGCGCTGGTCCTCAATCCGGATACCTTGCTTACTCCGGACAACCTGCGTGCGGCCCTTAATCACATGCAGAAAAATCCGGAAGTAGGTTCCTTGGGCTGCCGCATGATCGACGGTGCCGGGATCTATTTGCCGGAAAGCAAACGGGGATTGCCCACCCCCGGGGTGGCCTTGGCCAAAATGACGGGATTGCACCGCCTATTTCCCAATCACCCCCTGCTAGGCCGCTACTACTGGAATTTTCTGAAGCCAGCAGAAGACGGCCCCGTGGAGATTCACTGCGGGGCGTACATGCTTATTCGGGCAGAAGCCTTGCGTCAAACCAGCGGTTTTGACGAGGCCTTTTTTATGTACGGCGAAGACATCGATTTGTCTTACCGCATTTTGCAAGCAGGCTATACAAATGCCTATTTGGGTTCAGAACCCTTGGTTCACTTCAAAGGGGAATCCACCAAAAAAGGTTCCCTGAACTACGTGCGGGTGTTTTACGAGGCCATGGTCATCTTTGCCCAGAAGCACTTTGCCCCCCGCGCGGCAGGTGGATTTCAAGCCCTTATTGGAGCGGGCGTTGCACTGCGCGCGGGTGTTTCTGTATGTAAACGTTTGCTGCAGGCAAGCCGGTGGTGGGCCATCGACGGCGTCCTGACGTGGGGTGCTTTGGAAGGCTGGACCCATTACTGGGAAGAAAACCACCGCTACGTGCAAGGGGGAGCTTATCCCGACGCCTACCACTGGGTATTTGTTCCGGCCTTGATTGGCATCATTTTAGGTACTCGTTGGTTGGCTGGCGGATACCGGCAACCTAGCCGAATTGCGCCCTTGTTAGGAGGCTGGGCACTGGGCATGTTGGCAGCGCTCTCCGTGTACGCCCTGCTTCCGGAGGAAGCCCGATTCTCCCGTGCCTTGGTGGTACTGGGCGTATTTTCGTCGGCCCTTTTGGCGGTGGCTGCACGCGCGATCGCCAGTTTGTTTGGCTGGGGAAGCGTTGGCTGGATTCACTTGCAGCAGCGCCGGATTGCACACGTGCGCGGCACCGAGGAATCCCAACGTGTGCAGGACTTCGCCTTGGTCGCACAAGGACCTCCTCCCAACGCCCAATGGACCCTATCGTTGAACCAGTTGGAACCGGCCTTGGTGGCCTACGGTGTCACCGAGGTTCAATTTTACCCAGACGAACTTCCGCTTAGCGACGTTGTTCGCTTTATGGCAAACCATCCCCACGTTCGGTACCGTTTTGCTTATCCCGACCGCGGGTGGGTTTTGGCCTCCGACTCGAAGGAAACCCAAGGGCACCAAACAGCGGAATCCCTTACAGGCCTTGATAATCCCGCGGAAAGACGGCGCAAAAGACAGTTTGATTTGGCTGTGGCCGGAATTTTGCTTCCCTTGTTTCCTTTCTTTTTCTGGTCTGCCGGAATGCAAACGGCAGCCCATAACTGGTGGAGGGTCGTATTGCATAAAAAAACATGGATCGGCGCGGAGTATGGGGTTTTTCCAGCCTACCCGGATGCAACCGTCCTCAATCAAGACCCCCAAGGCCCAACCGACTTTCCGCTTCCTGAGAACCCGGAAGGGGTATACCGTGCCCATTGGGAAGTCCAAGTGGATTTGGCCATCCTGTTGCGGGCACTGCGCGGTAAACGCCTTTGATTTCGTACCTTTGCGCCACAATCCTTGACGCATGGCTCAGTACGAATTGCTCTTGCCCAAAATGGGCGAATCCGTTGCCGAAGCAACCATCACCCAGTGGCTCAAACAACCCGGCGAAACCATCGCTATGGACGAGTCGGTGCTCACCATTGCCACCGATAAAGTAGACAGCGACGTTCCATCTCCGGTAGCGGGCACCCTGGTCAAGTGGATGTACCAAGTCGACGACGTGGTTCAAGTAGGCCAGCCCCTCGCCATTATTGAGACCGAGGCCGGCGCCGCATCGGCCACCCCGGCCGCTTCCGCTGCCACACCGGTTGCCGCTTCCGCCGCACAAGAGGTCGTAGCCGCCGTGGACGTTCCTTTGGTTCCCGCCGAATCCACCGTTCCTGCAAGCCGCAGTTCGTCTGGTCGTTTTTACTCTCCGTTGGTGCGCAGCATTGCCGCCAAAGAAGGCCTTGGTGCCGCGGAATTGGACCAAATCCCCGGCTCCGGTTCCGAAGGACGCCTGACCAAGTCGGATCTGCTGGGTTACTTGGCCCGTCGGGGAACCGCACCTGTTGCTGCTTCCGCATCTCCCGTTGCATCCGCCGCTGCTCCTGCTGCCACCTCCTCGGCTCCTGCCCCTGCGCCAAAATCGTCCTACCAGCCCCAAGAAGGAGACGAAATCATCGAGATGGACCGCATGCGCAAGTTGATTGCGGACCACATGGTCATGAGCAAGTCCACCTCCCCCCACGTAACCAGTTTTGTGGAGGCCGACGTCACCAACCTGGTACGCTGGCGCGACAAGGTGAAAGGAGCCTACGAAAAACGCGAAGGAGAAAAAATTACCTTCACCCCCATCTTTATTGAAGCCGTAGCACGCGCCATCAAGGACTACCCGATGATCAACATCAGCATCGACGGGGACAAAATCTACCGGCACAAGAACGTCAACATCGGTATGGCCACCGCCTTGCCCACCGGCAACCTCATCGTTCCGGTAATTAAAAACGCCGACCAGCTCAATTTGGGCGGAATCACCAAGCAAGTCAATGCCTTGGCCAACCGGGCCCGGAACAACCAATTGAAGCCCGACGACATCCAAGGCGGAACCTACACCCTGACCAACGTCGGAAGTTTTGGCAACGTCATGGGCACCCCCATTATCAACCAGCCCCAAGTGGCCATCTTGGCCGTGGGAGCCATCCGCAAAATGCCCGCCGTCGTAGAAACGCCCGAAGGAGACATGATCGCCATTCGCCACAAAATCTTCCTCTCCCACTCCTACGACCACCGCGTCGTAGACGGAGCTTTGGGCGGGATGTTTGTTCGACGCGTGGCCGACTACTTGGAAGCGTGGGACATCAACCGCGAAATCTGATCCATGGGCGTCCTTCGACTCGAACGTCCGATCTGTTTCTTTGACTTAGAAACCACCGGCATCCAAGTGGTGCATGACCGCATTGTAGAGCTCTGCATTGTGAAAGTCATGCCCGACAACGAACGCCGGTCCAAGGTGTGGCGCGTCAACCCCGGTCGACCGATTCCTGCCGGAGCCTCCGCCGTGCACGGCATCACCGACGAAATGGTGGCCGACTGCCCTCCCTTTTCCGAAATTGCCGCCGAAGTAGCCGACTACCTGGTAGGCTGTGACCTGGCCGGATACAATTCCAACAAATTTGACATTCCCCTGCTCGCCGAAGAAATGCTCCGCGCCCAGGTTGATTTTGACTTTCAAAATTGCCACGCTGTGGATGTCCAGAATATTTTCCACCGGCTAGAGGAACGCACCTTGAGTGCTGCTTACAAGTTTTACTGCGGCAAGCCCTTGGAAAACGCCCACAGCGCCGAAGCTGACGTCCTCGCGACATTGGAAGTGTTGGAGGCCCAACTGGACCGGTATCCCGATCAATTGGAGAACGACGTCCCCTTCTTGGCCGCCTTCAGCAACCGCCAAAAAGTGGTCGATTTTGCCGGATTTCTGGCGTATGATGCCGACGGACAGGAGATTTTCACCTTTGGAAAATACAAGGGCCGTCGGGTGCGGGAAATTTTGCTTACCGACAACGGCTATTACAGCTGGGTGCTGAATGCGGACTTCCCCCTCTACACCAAAAAAGCACTCACGTCCATTCGGGAATCCATGCGATGAAAATTCTGTGCATTGGACGCAACTACGCTGCCCACGCAGCCGAATTGGGAAATGCCGTTCCCGAAGAACCTGTCGTTTTTTGCAAACCTGACTCGGCCTTGCTCGGTCGGAATCTGCCGTTTGTCATTCCCTCCTTTACGAACGATGTGCACCACGAAATTGAGTTGGTTTTGCGCATCGGCAAAGTAGGCAAACACATCGAACCGCGGTTCGCACACAAATACATCGACGCAGTAACAGTCGGTATTGACTTCACCGCGCGTGACCTGCAAAGCGAATTGAAATCCAAAGGGTTGCCCTGGGAAAAAGCCAAGGGCTTCGACGGCAGCGCGGTGGTCGGACGTTTTGTTTCTGCGGATCAATTGGACCTTTCCAACCTGCGATTTTCCCTCACGAAAAACGGCGTTCCGGTGCAATCGGGCCACAGCCAAAACATGCTGCACTCGTTTGCGGACATCATTTCCTACGTGAGCCGTTATTTTACCTTGAAAACCGGGGACTTGATCTTTACGGGCACACCCGAAGGGGTCGGCCCCGTTCACCCTGGCGATGTGTTGGAAGGATATCTGGGGGAGACCTCCCTTTTCGTACGAAACGTGCGTTAAAAACCGACCAAACGCGCTGCGAAACCGCAGAAATCTTATATTTGTTGGGTGCGGCCTTCCGCAAAGACGAAACCCAATACCATGAAAGGAACACTACGTCCCTTATTTTCAGGCATTTTACTCTTGGCAGGCCTGAGTACCTATGCCCAATCGCCTTTGGTGAGCGTGAAATTTCGCGAGCGTTTTGATGCCCCATCGGGGCCCGATAGTGTCACGACGTTTCACACCACACCCAGTACAACCGTTCCGTATTGGAACGACACGACGGCCTACTTTGTAAGCCCGGGCAAGTCGTACCACGCCAAAGTGGTCCCTTTTGACTCCATTATCTTTGAAACCAATACCTTCTCCACCTTGGGGAATGTATTTGTCCGGTTGACGTTTGACCAAATTTGCAAGGTTCACTACGGGCAGCAGGCGTACATCATGGTTTCCAACAACAACGGAGCCACTTGGACGCGTTTGGGCGCCCCCCACTACCAAGGACCTTCGTCCAACTTCAATGCGACCAGTCCGTACTTCAATGAAATTTCCTACCCAAACCCTTCTGGTTCAACTTATTGGGGCGGACTCACCTTGACTGGATCGGGAACCGCCCCGCAACCGTCCTGGTGGATCCAAGAAACCTTCAATCTCAGCAGTTTGTTGGGTGGAGGCCCCACGGGTACGGGCAACGGTTTTGCCCAATGCAAAATCCGGTTCATTTTGGAATACCGCACCCCGCAAGGACAAGCCGATCCTGCCGGCTGGTTCGTCGACAATGTGAAGGTTGAAGCAGCACCTTGCGAGTTGCAGGCACCCACCTTCAA
>JBILEM010000116.1:0-5127 GCA_044352085.1 Schleiferiaceae bacterium | reverse complement strand
GTTGCCGTCCTTGTCCAAAGTGCGTCCGATGATGCGGCCGGGAATAAAGCGTTTGTAATCCTCTTTGGTGGCAAAGTAGGCCGCGTGCGGACCGCCAAAGCCCATCGGAATGCCAAAACGCTGGGACGTCCCCACCACCACGGCAGCTCCCCACTCTCCGGGAGGGGTGAGCAGGGCCAACGACATCAAGTCAGCCGCAACTGCCACTTGAATTTCCTTCTCGGCGCAAGCCGCCACAAAGGCCTTGCCGTCCTTGACAGCGCCTAAAGCAGTCGGGTATTGGATCAGGGCACCGAAGAAATCGTCGGAGGGAACAAAGGCGTCGGTCGTGCCTTCCACCAGTTCAATGCCCTGGGGAATTCCACGGGTGGACAGCAAGGACTTCACCTGGGGCAGGGCCTCGGTGTCTACAAAAAACTTGGTGGCATTGCGCTTCTGCTGTTCGCGGCTGCGGGCGCCCAGCAACATGGTCATGGCTTCGGCAGCGGCGGTGGCTTCGTCCAACAAGGAGGCGTTGGCCAATTCCATGCCGGTGAGGTCCACCACCATGGTTTGGTAGTTCAACAGCGCCTCCATACGGCCTTGGGCGATCTCCGCCTGGTACGGCGTGTAGGCCGTGTACCATCCTGGGTTTTCCAAGATGTTCCGCTGGATCACCGACGGGGTGGCCGTGGGGTGGTAGCCCAGGCCAATGAAGTTGCGAAAAACCTGGTTTTTGCTTGCCAACCCCTGCACGTGGCGGAGGTAGTCGCTTTCGCTAAGTGCCGGGGCGATGTCGAGCGGCTCTTGCATCCGGATGGACGCGGGGACGGTCTGGTCGATCAAGGCATCCAACGATTGCACCTTCAAAGCATCCAGCATTTGCTGGGTTTCTTCTGGGCTGGGACCGATGTGGCGGCGAGCAAAGTCAGGGGTTGTCATCGTGACAAGGGGTTTTAGAAGGCACAAAATTACGGCCAAACTGCCCTACCTTGCAGGGGTCAACGCACGAATCGATGGACCCTTTATTAACACGTTATTTACCGCTGGAGATCGCCCGTCAAAAGGACGCTTCCGACCCCCTATCCGCCTTCCGTTCTGCGTTCTTTTTGCCGCAACACGACGGACAAGACGCCGTTTACTTGACCGGAAACTCCTTGGGGCTGCAGCCCAAGAGTGCCTCAGCGGCCCTGCAAACCGAATTGGACGACTGGCAGCGGCTGGGGGTGGAAGGCCATTTTGCCGCCCAGAATCCCTGGATGCCCTACCACGAGCGCACCACCGAAAGCCTGGCCCGACTGGCCGGCGCCCTGCCTTCCGAAGTGGTAGCCATGGGATCGTTGACGGCCAATTTGCATTTCTTGATGGCGAGTTTCTACCGCCCCAGCGGGAGCCGCAAAAAAATCCTGACCGAAGCCAAGGCCTTCCCGTCGGACCGCTATGCCTTGGCGTCGCAAATCCAATGGCACGGCGGAAATCCGGAGACGGACCTCATCGAAATTGCACCCAACGGACCCGGTGGAACCCACCGCGTCGAAGACTTTGAAGCGGCCCTGGAAGCCTACGGCTCCGAAATCGCGCTGTTCTTGGTGGGAGGCGTCAATTACTTCACCGGACAGGTGTTTCCCATGGAGCGGCTGACCGCCCGAGCGCAGGCTCAGGGCGTGGTGGTGGGATGGGACCTGGCCCACGCCATGGGCAACGTCCCCTTGGAATTGCACCGCTGGAACGTCGACTTTGCTGCCTGGTGCAGCTACAAATACCTAAACAGCAGCCCCGGAGGCGTTGCGGGTATATTCGTGCACGAACGCCACCACGGCGCAGAGACCTTGCGTCTAGCCGGCTGGTGGGGGCAAAACAAGTCCCGTCGGTTCTTGATGGAGCCGGAGTTTCATCCCATTCCCACTGCGGAATCGTGGCAGCTCTCCAACGCTCCGGTGCTGAGCCTGGCCGTACACCGCGCGTCCCTGGATCTTTTTGACCAAGCCGACGCCGAACACCCCGGAGCGCGGCGGGCCAAAAGCCTGGCGCTTTCTTCAGACCTCATGAGCCTCCTGGACCACGTGCGCAACGCCACCGGAGCCGCCATCGAGGTCTTCACCCCACGGGAAGACGACCGACGCGGTTCCCAAGTCAGTGTGCGGTTCCCCGGGCGTGGAAAAGCCTTTTTTGACGCCCTCACTGCCCGCGGAGTCATTGCCGACTGGCGCGAACCCGACTGCATCCGCATGGCCCCAGTGCCTTTGTACAATTCCTTTGAAGACCTTTCCCGCCTCGAATCCATCCTTTTGGACCTATTGACCCCATGAAAAAAGCAACAGTCGTTGGAGCCGGTTTGGTTGGTTCCTTGTGGACCGCCCTTTTAGCCAAGCGCGGCTACCGGGTGGACGTGTACGAACGCCGCACGGACTCCCGCAAAGCGGGCTACGCCGGCGGACGCAGCATCAACCTGGCCCTGTCCCACCGCGGCTGGAAAGCCTTGGAATTGGCCGGTTTGAAAGAAGCCATTGAAAAGGAAGCCATTCCCATGACCCACCGGGTGATGCACGGCGTGGACGGCTCGTTGGTGCGCCAGCCCTACGGAAAAGACGGCCAAGCCATTTACTCCGTGTCCCGCGGCGGACTGAACGAAAGCCTGATGACCTTGGCCGAGCAGAGCGGCAACGTACACCTCCATTTTGCCCACAAATGCGTGGACGTGGACCTCAAAACCGGCGCCGCCACCTTTGAAGACGGAACCGGTCAGGCCCACGAAGTTCCCCCCGGACTCCTCTTCGCCACCGACGGTGCCTACAGCGCCATTCGGTCGGCCATGATCAAAACCGACCGCTACCAGTACCAGCAAGAATACATCGACCACGGCTACAAGGAGTTGCACATTCCCGCCGGACCCGACGGTGCCTTCCTCATGGAGAAAAACGCGCTGCACATTTGGCCGCGCGGAGGCTACATGCTCATTGCCCTCCCCAACCCCGACGGAAGTTTCACCCTGACCCTCTTTTTTGCCTGGGAAGGTCCCGAAAGCTTTGCCAGCCTGCCCACGACGGACGACGCCGAAGCTTTTTTTGCCCGGATTTTTCCCGATGCCTTGGCGATGATGCCCAATTTCCGGGAACAATGGGAAACCAACCCCAGCAGTTCCTTGGTGATCATGCGGTGCGACCCGTGGCAGTTCAACGGCACCGTTGCCCTGGTTGGAGATGCGGCCCACGCCATCGTTCCTTTCTACGGCCAAGGCATGAACGCCGGCTTTGAGGACTGCACGGCTTTGGAGGACCTCCTCCAAATCCACGGAGAAGACTGGCCGACCGTTCTTCCGGAATACAGCCGGGTGCGCAAGCCCAACGGCGACGCCATAGCCGAATTGGCCCTGTTGAACTTCATCGAAATGCGGGACTTGGTGGGCAAGCCGGAATTTTTGCTTCAAAAGAAAATCGAAGCCTGGTTTTCGGAAAAGCACCCGGATCGCTGGACGCCCCTCTACACCCAAGTGACGTTCTCCCACACGCCTTATGCAGAGGCCTTGGCCAATGGAAAGCGCCAGGAAGCCATTATGCGGGAAGTGATGGCGCTGCCCAACATTGCAGTGCGCTGGAACAGCGAGGAGGTCGAAGCGTTGCTCTTGGAGCGGACGGCGTAAGAAGCCAGGCAAAATCGGTCACGGAACAGGGACTTCTACCGAGTTCCTTCAGACCATTTGGACCTACCCGCGGCTCAACGCGCCTCGCACTTTTTTCATCAGGTTGGAACGGAACACATAGTCCACGACGTCGGGCTGGTCGGCGTGGAGGATTTCGTCGTTGGTTCCTTCCCACGTTTTTTCACCTCCTTTCAGGAGCATGACGTGTTCGCCAATCTCCAAGACGGAGTTCATGTCGTGGGTATTAATGACGGTGGTCATGCCGTATTCGTGGGTGATGTCTTGGATGAGGGCATCAATGACCATAGAGGTTTCCGGGTCCAAGCCGCTGTTGGGTTCGTCGCAGAACAGGTATCTGGGGTTCAACACAATGGCCCGGGCGATGGCCACGCGCTTTTGCATGCCACCGGACAGTTCTGCCGGGGACTTGTGGGCCGCGTTTTGAATGCGTACCCGCTCCAAGCAAAAATGCACCCGGTCGCGCTTTTCTGAGGCGGACATCGTAGAGAAAAAGTCCAGCGGCAACCGCACGTTTTCTTCGATGGTTTGGGAGGTAAACAAGGCCCCTCCTTGAAAGACCATACCCATTTCTTGGCGCACTTTCCGGGCTTCGTGGGATTCCAGGGTCTTTAAATTCCGGCCGTCGTAAAGAATGGTGCCTTCGTCGGGCTGAATCAATCCCAAAATGGACTTCAGGAGGACCGTTTTACCGGAACCGCTCAGGCCAATGATTAGGTTGCATTTTCCGGGCATCAAATCCACGTCAATGCCTTTCAACACCTGTTGATCTCCAAACGATTTGTGCAAGTTGCGGACAGAGATCATTGCAGGATAAGGTCGGTCAGGATGTAGTTGAAGAGGATGATAGCCAAGATGGTGGAGATAACCGCCTGGGTGCTTGCCTGCCCCACTTCCAGCGGGCCGCCTTTCACCCGGTACCCAAAAAAGGAGGAAACGCTTGCAATAAAGAAGGCAAAAACGGTCATTTTAAAGATGGAGTAGGCAATGTAAAAGGGCTGGAATTCCAACCGCAACCCTTGTAAAAATTCCCCAGGAGACAACAATCCCAGCCACCAACCGGCCAGGTATCCGCCCACCAAGCCGCCCGTCATGGAAAAGATGAGAAGCACGGGGCTGAAGAAGACATTGGCCAGGATTTTGGGCAGGACCAAGTACCCGGCTGGATTGATGCCCATGACCTCCAAGGCGTCGATTTGCTCGGTGATGCGCATGTTGCCGATGGAGCCGGAAATATTGGAGCCTACAATGCCCGCCAGAATCAAACTGACGATGGTGGGGGCAAATTCCAGCAAAATGGACTCGCGCACGGCAATGGCGATGTAGTACCGCGGAATGAGCGGATCTTCCAAATTCAGCGCGGTCTGGATGGTAACCACCGCGCCCATGAACAAGGAAATGATGATCACCAGCGGCAAAGTCTTGACGCCCAGGCTGTCCACGTCCCGCCAAAAGGCCTTGCGGTACTCGGCAAAGCGCTCGGGGCGGCG
>JBILEM010000103.1:0-5649 GCA_044352085.1 Schleiferiaceae bacterium | reverse complement strand
TGGGATTTTAAAGTTTTCCTTGCCCAATTTGATGTAGGGTCCATACCTTCCGTTTCGCACTTCCACAGCGCCAAATGAAGTCGGTAGGGATTGGAGCAAATCGGCCGCCAATTTGAGCCGTTTGGCCTCAATGAGTTCAATGGCTTGCTCTTGGGTGACATCCAAGGGTGAAATTTCCTTGGGAAGACTGATGAATTCTTTGCCGTGTTGCACATACGGACCGAATCGACCGGTGTTGGCCTTGAGCACTTGTCCTTCGAATTCCCCCACGGTCCGGGGCAACTCAAACAGTTTTATGGCTTGTTCCAAGGTAATGGTCTCCAAGGACAAGGTAGCAGGGATGCTGGCATACCGCGGTTTTTCCTCTTCGCCGGCAGGGGCAATTTGTACGATGGGTCCAAAGCGGGCTACCCGGGCGGATACAGCCAAGCCGGTTGCTGGGTGCGCTCCCAATATGCGTTCCCCCGAAGCCCGCTCAGCGCTTTCCGATTCCTTGAGTTTCGCGCTGAAGCCGGTGTGAAATTGGGCAATTACTTCTTGCCAGTTGGATGTTCCTTCGGCGATTTCGTCGAACGATTCCTCCATGTTCGCCGTGAAGGCATAGTCCATAATGGAGTGAAAGTTGGCCAACAGGAAGTCGGTGACGACGGTTCCGGTGTCTGTGGGAAGAAGTTTTCCTTTGTCGGAGCCGGTTTTTTCGGTAGCTGTTTCGGAGGTGATTTGCTGGCCTTCGGCGCGCAAAATTTGGTAGGCACGTTCCACGCCGTCCATTTCTCCCTTCCGAACGTATTCGCGGCGCAGGATGGTGGAGATGGTGGGGGCGTAGGTGGAAGGACGGCCAATGCCCAATTCCTCCAGTTTTTTAACCAAACTCGCTTCGGTGTAGCGTGCCGGTGGGCGGCTGAAGCGTTCGGTCGCTAGGAACGATTGGCCTTCGATGGTTTGGCCTTGCGCCAGCGCCGGGAGCAAGTCCGACGCTTCTTCGGCGACGTCGTCGTCGTGCCCCTCGCGGTACACCTTTAAAAAGCCGTCGAACAAGAGGACTTCGCCTTCGGCCTTGAACGCGTGTTCGAGATTTGTCCCTACGAGGTTAGCAGTGGTGCGTTCCAACTCGGCATCGGCCATTTGTGAAGCGGTCGTCCGCTTCCAAATCAACTCGTATAGACGCTTCTGGGAAGCATCCTCTCCTGCAGACATCACATGCATTTGTGTCGGACGGATGGCCTCGTGCGCTTCTTGCGCTCCTTTGGCTTTGCTTTGGAAAGTCCGGCGTTTGTGGTACTTCGCTCCGTACTGCTGGGAGATGGAGGTTTCCAGTGCTCCCAAGGCGTCCTGGCTTAAATTCACGGAGTCGGTACGCATGTACGTGATCATTCCGCTTTCGTACAGCCGCTGGGCAACTTGCATGGTGCGACTGACCGAAAATCCCAATTTACGCGAGGCCTCTTGCTGCAAGGTGGAGGTAGTAAAGGGGGCCGCAGGGCTCCGTTTGGCGGGCTTGGTCTCGACGGCTTGAACCGTAAAGGAGGATTGAAGGGCCTTGACCAGGAAGGGATGCGCCTCTTCGGCAAGGGTGAATCGGTGCTGCAACTCCGCAGAAAAACGGGCTCCTTGGGCCGTGGCAAATTGACCGACGGTCCGGAAATCCGAGGTGGAAAGGAAGGCGTTGATTTCGCGCTCGCGTTCCACAATCAAGCGAACGGCTACCGATTGTACGCGGCCGGCACTTAAACCGCGCCGCACTTTTTTCCACAGGACGGGAGACATTTCAAATCCCACCAACCTATCCAACACCCGACGCGCCTGTTGAGCGTTGACGAGATTCATGTCGATGGTGCGTGGGGCCTCAATGGCCTTTAATATGGCATTCTTGGTGATTTCGTGGAAAACAATGCGCTTTGTGGTGGCGGGATCCAATCCCAACACCTCCGCCAAGTGCCAAGAAATGGCTTCTCCTTCGCGGTCTTCATCGGACGCAAGCCAGACGGTTTGTGCCTTGGCGGCATCCTTTTTTAATTGGGCAACCACTTTGAGCTTTTCTTCGCTCACTTGGTACTGCGGAGCAAAGCCGTTGGCAATGTCCACGCCCAGCGTTCGTTCCGGCAAATCCCGAATGTGGCCAAAGCTGGAAACCACGTGGTAATCCGACCCCAAGTATTTTTCAATGGTCTTGGCTTTGGCGGGAGATTCGACGATTACGAGGTTGCTAGGCATGGCGGTGGATTAGAACCACAAAGTAAGGGCAGGATTTTCAGATAAACGTTTGGAGAGCATCTGCCATTTTGTCACCTTGGCACGATTCATGTACCTTTGGGGTTGCAACATGAATACAACGGACCAACACGACGAAGACCGCCAGGGCGAAGCCCTGGTTCTGGAAGGAACGGCAGGCGCCAAGAAATTGTACTTGGAAAGCTACGGATGCCAAATGAATTTTTCGGACAGCGAAATTGTGGCGTCGTTGCTTCAAAAAGAAGGATACGAGACCACCAACAACCTGGAAGAAGCCGACCTGGTTTTATTGAATACCTGCTCCATTCGCGACAAGGCCGAGCAAACGGTTCGCAAGCGCTTGGAACAATTCAACGGACTGAAGGCCCGGAATGCGGACCTCAAGATTGGCGTATTGGGTTGCATGGCCGAGCGGGTTCGGGAAAAGTTTTTTGAAGAAGAAAAGTTGGTTGATCTCGTGGTGGGCCCCGATGCCTACCGCGACTTGCCCAACCTCTTGGACGAGCTGGACGGCGGGCGCAAGGCCGTCAATGTTCTCTTATCCAAAGAAGAAACCTACGACGATATTGAGCCGGTGCGGTTAGGCGGCAACGGAATCACCGCCTTTGTATCCATCACCCGGGGATGCGACAACATGTGCACCTTTTGTGTGGTGCCGTTTACCCGGGGCCGCGAGCGGAGCCGCAATCCGCAGACCATTGTGGAGGAAGTAGTGGGCCTGTGGGAAAAGGGGTACAAAGAAGTGACCTTGTTGGGGCAAAACGTGGACTCGTACCTCTGGTACGGCGGCGGGTTGAAAAAAGATTTTTCCAAGGCCAGTTCCATGGCGCAAGCGGCGGCCGTTCGGTTTGCCGACCTGTTGAATCAAGTAGCTACAGCAGTGCCCAGCATGCGCATACGGTTCTCGACCAGCAACCCCCAAGACATGTCCGACGACGTGTTGCGCGCCATCGCTGCCCACGACAACATTTGCAAATACATTCACCTGCCCGTTCAAAGCGGGTCTAGCCGCATTTTGAAGGCCATGAACCGGGGCCACAACCGGGAGGAATACCTGGGCTTGATTGACCGGGTCCGAACCATCGTTCCGGGCTGCGGGCTCTCGCAGGATTTGATCGCCGGCTTCCCAGGGGAAACGGAGGAAGACCACCAGCAGACTTTGAGCCTGATGGAACACGTGAAATACGACTTTGGCTTTATGTTCTTTTATTCGGAGCGCCCCAATACCTACGCCGCCCGCAAATTGGAGGACGACATTCCCTTGGAAGTAAAAAAACGCCGTTTGGCCGAGATCATTGAACTCCAACAAAAACATTCGTTCGAGCGCAACCAAACGTACGTAGGACAGGTCGTCGAAGTGTTGGTGGAAGGATTGTCCAAAAAGTCGCCCCATGATTTGTTTGGCCGAACCACCCAAAATACGGTCGTTGTGTTTCCCAAGCGGGACCACCAACCGGGGGACTTTGTTCGGGTGAAAATTGACCGGTGTACGCCGGCCACATTATTGGGGGAGAGCATAGACCTATGAGCATGAAAGGAATTGCATTTTTGGTGCTGCTGCTTTTGGCGGTGCCTTCCTGGGCCCAAACCCGTGGTGCGGACGGCAAATGGTACGATTCCAATTTGACCTTTCAAGTTGTGGAGGAAACCGTCCGGGAAGAAGGGGCCTTTACCTTGTGCGTGGCGCAGAAGAAAGAAGGCCGCTGCGTGGAAAATTTGCTCACCCCATTTGTGGTGCGGGTGTTCAATGCGGCGGGGACAGAAATCTGGAATGGAACGTACACCGGAATGGTGCCGTATGTCGTATTCAAAAAGGCCCTCCCCACTGCCGCGCGCATGGAAATCGTAGCACAAAAGAATTTTGTCATCAACGTGATGACGGGTACCCGGATTTATACCGAGCAACCCCTCCGTTTCTCCTATGTTTTTGCCAAATGACGATCCAAGAAGCCAAACAGCGTTTCGGGATTGTGGGCACGTCGCCCGCCTTGGACCGGGCCTTGTTCAAAGCCATCCAAGTGGCCGCCACGGACATCAGCGTTTTGGTGACGGGGGAAAGCGGTGTAGGCAAAGAAGCGATCCCAAAGATCATACACAGCTTGAGCCACCGCAAACACAAGCCTTTGGTGCCGGTGAACTGCGGGGCCATACCCGAAGGCACCATCGATTCGGAGTTGTTTGGACACGAAAAAGGGTCCTTTACCGGTGCAACAGGTTCCCGGAAGGGCTATTTTGAAGAGGCCGATGGAGGCACCGTTTTCTTGGACGAAGTGGGCGAGTTGCCCTTGGGCACCCAAGTCCGGTTGCTGCGGGTGCTGGAGACCGGAGAATACCTTCGTGTGGGAAGTTCCAAGCCCCAATCGACCAACGTGCGCGTGGTGGGTGCCACCAATGTCAACATGTTTTCCGCAATCGAGCGCAATAAGTTTCGGGAAGACCTGTATTATCGCTTGAACACCGTAGAGATTCATCTGCCCCCGCTGCGGGAGCGGAAGGAGGACATCCATTTGCTGTTCCGAAAATTTGCCCAAGATTTTTCGCAGAAATACCGACTCCCCGCGGTGCGTTTGGCCCCCGATGCGGTGATGGCCTTGGAACAGTACCGCTGGCCTGGAAACATCCGGCAGTTGCGCAACCTGGCCGAGCAACTGAGTGTAGTGGAAACCGACCGCGAAGTATCCGCTGAGACGTTGATGAACTACATTCCCGAAATCGCCCAGTCCCATTTGCCTGCGCGATCGTCGGACAGCCCCTTGTCGCAGAGCGAGTTCAACACCGAACGTGAAATCCTGTACAAGGTCTTGTTCGACATGCGAAACGACTTGAACAACCTGCGCCAGATGGTCAATTCGTTGGCCGGCAGTTCCTCCGGAGAGGAGGGGTTGGCCCGGGTCGCCCCAACCGTTCGCGGTACAGGTAACGCAGTTGGCTCCGGGATATCTTCGGCTGTTCCTGCCGTCGGTTCCGTAGCATTCGAGCCCATGGAGCGCCTGGCCCCCAACGAGCGGTACATCGAAGCCGTGGAAGAGGCCCACGAGGAAGACCACCGATTGAGCTTGTACGATTTGGAAGCCGAAATGGTTCGAAAAGCCTTGGACCGGCACAAAGGACGCCGAAAGGAAGCCGCCGCGGAGTTGGGAATCTCTGAGCGTACCTTGTACCGAAAAATCAAACAATTGGACCTGTGAACAATCCCGTTCTGTTGAAGAAATGCGTGCGCCTTGGGGTGCGCTTTCTTCTGTTTGGGATCCCGTGGATTTTGACGGGATGCAGCATGTCCTATTCGTTCACCGGAAGCGATGCCGGAGACGCCAAAACCGTTTCCGTCGCCCTTTTTCCGAACAACGCCGAATTGGTTAACCCTCGGTTGGCACAAGCGTTTACCGAGCAGCTGCGGACGACCCTCGTTCAGCAAAG
>JBILEM010000102.1:0-5656 GCA_044352085.1 Schleiferiaceae bacterium | reverse complement strand
CGGTCGTCAAAACTGCCGGCGCAACCGGTCCAAAATACCACCTCGGGTTGTTCTCCTGCGGACGCAAAGTCCGCCATGGTTCTGATTTTTAGAGCGTCTGCCATTATGCATTCATTTCAGAGGCCCACTGCGCCTTGTCTGCTTGTGCAAACGGCCAGGGAGCCCCGTTGTTCTCCAAGTTGGTCATCATGGCATTCAAGCCGTGTGGAGCACCGGATTCTTCCATCACGATGTAGCGGCGCATTTGGACAATAATGTCCAAGGGATCAATGCCAATGGGGCAGGCCTCGGTGCAGGCGTTGCAGGTGGTGCAGGCCCACAATTCTTCCCGGGAAATACCGTGGTCCAGGAGGGAAAGGCCGTCGTCCGGGCGGTAGGATTCCATGCGGTCCCGGGTGGCCATCATGATCCGACGGGGGCTGAGCTTCTTGCCGGTTTTGTTGGCCGGACACTCGTCGGTGCACCGTCCGCATTCCGTGCAGGTGTACGCATTGAGCAAATTCACCCAGTTCAAGTCCGTGATGTCTTTGGCTCCAAATCGACCGGGCTCGGCCGGGGTGTCGGGAACAAAAGAAGGGTCCAGCATGGCTTTAACCTCTTGGGTGACGCTGGCCATGTTGTCCAGCTGGCCCTTGGGCGTCAATTTGCTGTAGAAGGTGTTTGGGAAGGCCAATACAATGTGGAAGTGCTTGGAATAGGGCAGGTAATTCAAGAAAGCCAAAATGCCCAGCCAATGGAACCACCACGCTCCGGTGGCCACGGCGTGCAGGGCAGATTCCGAGGCAGAAGAAAAGAGCCCGACCAACATGCCAGAAAGGACATAGGGAGTGCCTCCGGGCAAAGCTGCCTCCGCGGCATTCATGGTCAACAAGGCCGCCATCAAAACAATTTCCGTAATGAGGATGGTGTGGGCGTCTTTCTGGGGGAAGCCGGCCAAATCCGGGTGCTGCAAGCGGGATACCGGCATGGCTACCCGGCGCACCATAAAGGCGACGCAGGCCAACAAGACCAGGGCTGCAAGCACTTCAAAAACCGACATCGAGAAATCGTACAGTCCGCCCAAATAAGGCTTGAAAAAACGGTGCGTGCCCAGGATGCCGTCGACCACCATTTCGACCACTTCGATGTTGATGAGCACAAATCCGACGTATACCAAAATGTGCAGGGCCGCAGCCCACGGACGGGCGCCCATTTTCCCTTGTCCCAGGGCCACGCGGGCCATGGTGGCCCACCGCTGCCCGGGTTGATCGTTCCGGTCCAGGGGCTGGCCCAGATTGATGGTGGAGCGAATTCGGCGGACTTTCCGGGCAAAAACCAGACCAGCCGATGCCGTAACGGCCAGAAAGAAGAGCGTCGATATTCCCATGTTATTCCTCAGCGTTTCGTTGTCCGAAGGGCGCAAGATAGCGACGCGGACGGGCTTTCAAATCGGTCAACAGTTTTTCCAAGGCCAACAAGGTCTTGTCCACGTCGTGGTAAAGCTTATCGTCTTGCACCAGGAGTCCTAAGGTGCCTTTTCCGGCGGCAATCCGGTCCGTGATGGTGGCCAAATGCGTGCTGGTGGTTTCCAGTTGGCTCAAGGTGTTGGACAAATTGGAGGAAGCCAGCGTGTCGGTAATGGCGGCCACGTTGTTTAGGGTTTGATCCAGCTCCTTTTGGTTGCTGGCCAAGGTTTTGCCCAGTTGATCCAGATGGGTAAATAGGCGGTCCAATTTGGCGCGGTTTTCTGCCAAAATCCCGTCGGTATTGCGGGTAATCCCCTCCAGATTCTTGAGGCTGTTTTCCAAACTGACCACGGACGTCCGGAAGGCCCGTTCGGTTTTGGGGTCCAAAAAGCCCGTCAGCACTTGAATAGCGGTGTCCAACGATCCCATCAGTTTTTCCGCTTTGAGTTTCACGGGAGCCACTTCTTGGTTGATGGTTTCCGACAGGGAAACCTCGATATCCGCTTGGAGTGTATCTCCACTTTCCGCAAGGGGTCCGTCTTTCCCCAAAACCAGTACCACCATTTTTTCACCCAGGAGACCGTCGGACGAAATCCGCGCCACCGTGTTCTTGGTAAATGGGTAGTCGCTGGCCACGACGATTTTCGCAACGAGCCGGCCGCTTAGGTCGGGGTGAAAGTACAAGTCGCCCACCTGGCCTACTTGAAACCCATTGATGCGTACGGGGTTTGCCACCATGAGGCCTTGGGCATTGGTGTAAACGGCGTAAAAAACCCGCTCGGATTTGAAGACGTCGTTCCCTTTGAGAAAAGCGATGCCCCAGTACAGACCTGCCACGGCGGCCACCACCAAGGCGCCGGCGATGAATTCTTTGGTGTTCTTGAGTTTCATGGGGCGCGTTTAACGGGATTGGACGGCTGCACGGGCTTCGGCTACCGGAATTTTTTGATCACCGCGGAAGGCCACCAAAAAGGCATCGGGGAAGCCATTTCTCTTGGCATTGCCCAAAGCGACTATGGCCTCGGCCTCTGTTGGGAAGGAAACGGAGTAATACTTGTACAATTTGCCGTCCAATTTGCGCTCTACCGGTTTGACCGCAGCAAAGGAAGGGTCTGTCTCGCTTTTTGCGATTCCCGATGTGGCCAATTGAACCCGGAAATGAACGGCAAGGACGGCCTGGGGGCCTTCCGCAGGGACGGGAGGTGTTGGTTGGGGATCTGGCGCAGCGGAGCCGATGGGGAAGGTAAGAGCCGGCGTTTTGTCCGGGGTGGAAGGGGTTTCGCTTGGTTTGGGCAAAAGGTCATCCACGAGGGACTTTGCAGGGACAGGCACTCCTTCCCGGCGGGCTTTGTACTGGGAAAAAGCGCGGTAGATGCCCTCGGCCATGGTTTTTTGTCCGTCTGCGCTCAGCAAAAAGTCTTCTTCCATGCTGTTGGTGGTAAATCCCAACTCGATCAAGGCAGAAGGCATGCTGGTGCGGCTGGTTACGTACAGCGGTTGCTGGCGTACCCCGCGGTCTTTGCGACCAATGACGGTCCGAAAATCGTCCTGTACGGTTTGGGCAAACTGGATACTTTGGGCTTGAAAAGCGCGTTGGTAAAGCGTGAGAGCAATATACGTTTCGGGTTTCCGGGGGTCAAAGCCTTCGTACTTGTCCTCGAAATTTTCTTCCATCAAAATAACCGAATTCTCCCGAAGCGCCACCTGGTTTTCGTCGTCGTGGTTTTTACCCATGACATACGTGGTGGACCCATACGCAGCGTGGTTTTCGGCCGCGTCGCAGTGGATGGAGATAAATAGGTCGCCTTTTTCCCGGTTTGCAATGGCCGTGCGCTCGTATAATTCAAGGAAGCGGTCGTCGGACCGTGTCAGCACCACTTCGACTCCCGGCAACCGTTGTTGGATGAGTTCGGCGACCTTCTTGGCCACCACCAGGGCCACGTCTTTTTCTTTTTTAGCATACCGCCCGGTACCCAGGTTCCCCGGGTCTTTCCCCCCGTGCCCGGCGTCAATAATCACCTTGTCTACTTGGTTCTCCGGGGTGCCTGCCGGACCAAATCCGGTGAGTGGGACAAAAAAGGCAAGCACCAACATTGCCAGGGTGCGAACAGAGCCTCTCATTTTTGGTACTTTTGACGGTTCATGCGGTTTTCTACAAAAATAACGCTTTTGCTCGGATTGTGGGCGATTTCTTCTGCCGGTTGGGCCCAGAATACCGGGGCCAAACTCGCGGGCCCGGTGGAGTGGGGGACGGAGTCGGACCGCGGCCAGACGCAAATGGATCCCAAAAACCGTACCGTCGAACTGACCGACGGCGCCTGGGTAAAATACACCGGATTGGAATTGCGCGCAGGAGTTATTCTTATTGACTTCAAAAACAACCTGTTAACTGCTTTTGGACTGCCCGATTCCGCCGGAAGAACCCGCCAATACCCCGTTTTCAAAGAAGGCACCCGCACCTTGTACGCGGACACCATCCGCTACAACCTGGCTTCGGGCAAGGGCTGGATCAAAAGCGCCGCCACCCAGGAAGGCGGGGGGTATTTGCAAGGCGGAAAGGCGAAGATGATTTCGGACAGCAGTTATTTTCTGGCCAACAACACCTTCAGCACCTGCAACCACGAGGTTCCCCATTTTGCGATTGTGACCCAAAAAGCCAAGCTGGATATAGGCAAACGCATAGTAACCGGACCGGCCTACTTGGAAATTGCGGGCATACCGACGCCCCTGGCCCTGCCCTTTGCGTACTTTCCCATGGCCGAAAAACGGGCCTCTGGATTTCTCTTGCCCAATTTTGCCGACCGACGCGAGTGGGGACTGGGTCTGACCGGTTTGGGGTACTATTTTGTGTTCAACGACTACCTGGACAGCCGGGTGACCGCGGATCTTTACAGCCAGGGGTCTTGGGCGGTGCAAACGGCCACCAGCTACCGCGTTCGCTACAAATACACCGGCAATTTCACGTTCAACATCAACCGCATCCGCTTTGGCGACCCCCGGTTTGCCGGCACGTCGTCGTACCAGAACAGCACCGATTTTCGGGTGGGGTGGACCCACAACCAAGACCCCAAAGCCCGCCCGGGATTTCGGTTTTCGGCCAAGGTTGACTTGGCCAGCGGCTCGTTTTTCAAGAACGCCACCACCGACCCCAACCAGTTCCTGAAAAACGACCTGTCGTCCTCTATTTCCGGTACAAAGACCTGGTCGGGCACTCCTTTTTCCTTGTCTGCGGCCCTGCGGCACCGCCAAAACAACCAAAAGGGCACCATGACCTTGAATGCGCCGGAAATCAATTTTGCCATGATGCGGATTCAACCGTTTCGGCGGTCGGGGTCCCGCGCTCCGGCTTGGATACAAGATTTCGGCCTGCAGTACGGACTCAATGCGCGGAACGAATGGAACGGATTGTTGTCCGAATTCCAAGATCCCACCCAGATTTTGGCCCAGGACCGAATCAAAATGGGCGCATCCCATGCCCTGTCGTTCTCCACCAATGCCAAACTCTTCCGATTTATCACCTTCAGTCCGTCGGCCACCTACAACGAACGGTGGTACCCGTCGCGGCTGACCTATTCGTACGACTCGGTCCAAAACGAGGTCCAAGTGGATACCGCCCGCGGGTTTTTTGCCGTGCGGGACTACGGTGCCCAGGCCACCCTTTCGACTACCCTGTACGGCATGTACCGCATGAAACGCGGGCCCTTAACCGCTGTGCGGCATGTCATTTACCCCACGGTGTCCGGCCGCATGGCCCCCACCTTTACGTCCGCGGACTGGGGCGCCTTTCAGCAAGTTCAGACCGACACCGCCGGAACCTTGGCGTACAAAAGCCGCTTTACCGGGGCGCAGTACTTGTACGGAGCCCCTTCGGTGGGCGGGGGGAGTGGCGTTCAGTTCCGAATCCGCAACGTGGTGGAAGCCAAGGCGCGCCGCAAGGACACCCTCGAACCCAAGAAATTTGCCCTGCTGGAAGACGCCACCGTGGACATGGGGTACAACCCGGCGTCGGGACCTTTTGCGTGGTCCAACCTGGGCGCACGGGCCTCCACCTCCCTGTTCAAAGGCGGACTGCGCTTGGTGTACCAAGGCCAGTTTGATCCGTACGGCCTGGATTCCACCGGCACCCGGGTATTGGCCTCGGCGTGGCAGGTCAACGGGGTGGTGGTGCGGCCGTTGGTGCAGCAGTTGAGTGCCGATTTTCGGATTTCGGG
>JBILEM010000101.1:0-5765 GCA_044352085.1 Schleiferiaceae bacterium | reverse complement strand
TTCCCACTACCCACCCGCGGGTGCCTGACCGCTGCGCATACTGCTGCAACCAATCGACGATAAAGGCCGTAACTTTGTCCTCCATGAGAAGCACAAAGGTACTGTGGATTGCGTTGGCGGGCACCGTAGCGTGCACGTCGGAAAATGCGCTGGTTCCCGAACCGGCAAAAGATCCGAGGGTAGAAGTTCATCCCGCGTATACGGATTTTTTTTCGATTCAGCCCGACGAATGGGAAGCCCAAATGCCCGGCTTGCAGAAAACCTACGCACCCTTTTTTGAATCGCTCTCGCCCTCCCAATTTGTTAAACTGGTAAACGACCCCGAATTGCGGGGGCTGCACGAGGATGCCTTGCTGGCATTTCCGGATACGGCGGTGCTTTCAACTTCCCTTCGAGAGGGATTTGCCCGGTACCGCAGCTTGTTTCCGGGAGGAAATTCCACCCACAAAACCCGGGTGTATCCGTTTATTAGCTACTTGGATCCGGCCTTCTATCCGCCCTTGGTGGTGGACAGTTCGTATGTTTTCTTGGCATTGGACCAGTATTTAGGGGCCGACCATCCTGCCTACGCCCAAGACCCCGCCTACTTGGCTTACCAACGCGAACCCCGCTTTGCGGTACCGGCCCTTTTTCAGCAATTAGCGGCATCCAAAACCACTTTTTCCGATGGCAGTTTTACCTTGTTGGACCAAATGGTTTACTGGGGAAAATTGGCATGCTTTGCGGAGGCTTGTTTGGGCGAAGAACAGGCCCCTAACCTATTCCCTTACACCCCGGATCAGTGGAAATTTTGCATGGAAAACGAGGCCAATTTGTGGAAGTTTTTCATCCAAAATCGGCTCTTGTATGCCACCGACATCGACCTTGAACGTCGGTTTATTCAACCCGCCCCCTTTAGCAAAATGCAAACAGCCCAAGACCAGGAAATTCCCGGTATGGTGGGGCGTTGGCTGGGGTACCGGTTGGTTCGGTCGTATTTGGAAAACCACCCCGAAACCCCTTGGTCTGCCTTTTTGAAAGACACCGACAGCCGCACCTTACTCAGCCAAAGCCAGTACCGCCCTTAACGTATCTACCGCACAATTTCTACATCTTCTTCCCTATGGCCCATCAATCCGATATTCATTTGCATATTTCCTTGGACGAAAACAAGGTGCCCGAAACCATCCATTGGACGGCCGAAGACGGCGGTGTAAAGAACGAGGCGGCCCATGCATTCCTACTCAGCTTGTGGGACGCCAGGAGCAAGGACACACTTCGTATCGACTTGTGGACCAAAGACATGGAGATGGACGATATGAAGCGTTTTTTCCACCAGACGTTCTTGTCGATGGCAGACAGCTACGACCGGGCCACGGACGAAAAAGAAATGGCCGAGGATATCAGGGATTTTGCACGCTACTTCGCGGAGCGTCAAAAATTGGGATAAGCGATTCGAGATAATCCAACAAGGCATCTCTGCCTTTCCCAGTCTCTGCACTGGTAAGGAAACACGGTGGACACTCCTCCCAAAATTCCAACAATTTCCGTTGGTAGTTTTCCACGGTTTTCAATTGTGCCGCTTTGGACAACTTATCTGCTTTGGTAAAGACCAAAGAAAAAGGCAGTTGCCACTCGGCCAATTGGGCCATAAAGTCCAGGTCCAATTTTTGGGGGGCGTGGCGGGCGTCTACCAGCACAAAAATGCAGACCAAGTTTTCCCGATTGCGCAGGTAATGACCAATCATGCGGGAAAATGTTTCGCGCAGCACCTTACTCACCTTGGCATATCCGTAACCGGGTAAATCGACGAGGTACCAATGGCCGTCGGAGATGGTGAAATGGTTGATCAACTGGGTTTTTCCCGGACGCTGACTGACCTTGGCCAGGTCTTTCTGACCGACCAATCGATTGATCAAGGAGGACTTGCCTACGTTGGATCGGCCGATGAATGCGAATTCGGGGCGGTTCGGCGGCGGGCATTCCTCCGTCCGGGAACTGCTCTTGATGAAAGCGGCCTTTCGCGGGCGGCTTAGCTCAGGGCGGGAGCTGCTTGAGCCACTCCGAATGTTTTCTCCAGCCATGCCAATAGGACCTTGTTGAATTGCTCCGGATGTTCCATCATGGGGGCGTGGCCGCATTGGTCGATCCAATGCAACTCGGATTGGGGCAGCAATTCGTTGAACTTGTCTGCGACTTCCGGTGGGGTAACGGCGTCTTGCTTTCCCCAGATAATGCAGGTGGGCAAATGGAAACTGGGCAAATCCTCCGCCATGTTGTGCCGTATGGCACTCTTGGATATCGCGAGGGTTTTGATGGCCTTCATGCGGTCGTTGACAATCGAAAAAACCTCGTCCACCAATTCCTTGGTGACGACTTGTTTCTGAAAGAACACATCGCGAACGCGCTCTTCGATGTACGAGTAATCGCCGCGCCGGGGATAGCTGTTGCCCATGGCGCTTTCATAGAGTCCCGAAGAACCAAACAAGACCATGCCCTTGGCTACGCCGGGGTATAACTTATTGAAAACCAACGCAATGTGACCTCCTAAGGAATTCCCGAGTAAAACGGGACCTTCCAACTTGAGGTGGTCAATAAACTGCTTCACCCACTTCGTTAGGGATTTAACTCCGGTCGTCGCGAGGGGAAGCGAGTACAAGGGCAAATGGGGAACCAAAACCCGGTAACCCTTCTGACTGAAAAAAGATACCTGGTGGTGAAAATTGCTGATGTCTCCCATCAAGCCGTGCAGGATAACCAGCGGACTTCCCGTTCCTTCTTCCCAGTATTCAAACTCGCCTTCTTGTACAAACTTTTCCATGCAACGGAATTAACCCGGCAAAGATACGGCGAGAATTCAAATGGGGTTTTTGGGTGAGCGACGCCGGTGCATTCAGGCTTCCCAATCGGCGGGTTGCTGGGGCGCGCTGCCGTAATTCAAGCCCATGGAAACCATTTAGTTGCGACCAATTGCCCGCAAACAAAAGGACCCAAGTGGGGCAGATCCGGCACCCATGGGGGGCAAGGTGGGAAAAGTTATTAACAAAGTGGTAGAAAGTGGTAAAAAGTGGGAGAAGGTGCCTACTTTTGAATTCAATTCCAATTCCCCCCATGGTCAACCTCATCGGAGTATACGAGTGCAAGCTGGACGCCAAAGGACGCGCCCCGCTTCCCGCTGCCCTGAAAAAGCAGTTGGCCGGGCTGTCGGAAGGCGGATTTGTGCTGAAGCGCTCCGTTTTCAGCAAGTGCTTGGAACTCTATCCCATGGAGGAGTGGACCGCCGTCATGTCCCAAGTGGGGCAGCTCAATCGATTTGTCAAAAAACACGCGGATTTCATTCGCATGTTCACCGCCGGTGTTAAACCTGTTGAATTGGACAACGCCGGCCGTATCCTTATTCCAAAAGACTTGATGGCATTCGCTGGCTTGGGCGAAACGCTGGTCTTTGCATCGGCGCCCTTTGGACTCGAAATCTGGGACAAGGACGCCTACGAAAATGTGGTACAGGCATCGGAAGCCGACTTTGGGTCGCTGGCCGAGGAAGTGATGGGCAACTTGAACGAGCGTCGGAACGATGTACCATGATCCGGTTATGCTTGCGGAGTGCATGGAACTCCTGGCGATTCGGCCTTCGGGCACGTACGTGGACGTCACATTTGGCGGCGGCGGGCATTCCCGTGAATTGCTGAACCATTTGGGTCCGGAGGGTCGGTTGTTTGCTTTTGACCAAGATCCGGACGCCGCGGCCAATGCCCCGGAAGACCCCCGCTTTACCTTGATTCCGGCCAACTTTGAGCACCTGCAGCGCTTTTTGCGGGCCCACGGCGTCAAGCAGGTGGACGGAATTCTGGCGGATTTGGGTGTTAGTTCCCACCAGTTTGATGCAGCCCAACGCGGCTTTTCGATTCGGGAGTCCGGACCCTTGGATATGCGCATGAACCCCCAGGTGGGCTTACCGGTACGTGCGTGGCTGGAAACCATCGAGCCCGGTGACCTGGCTCGGGTATTGGCTATTTATGGCGAAGTGGCCCAGCCGATGCGCGTTGCCAAGGCCATTTTGACCGCTCGCGACGGGGGTCTATTGAACACCACGGCCGACTTGGTCGCTGCGGTTGAGCCGCTGGCGCCACGGGGCAAGGGGCACAAGGTTTTGGCCCAGGTTTTTCAAGCCCTGCGTATTGAAATCAACCGCGAGCTGGCCGTTTTGGAAACCTTGCTGGAGCAAGGGCTGGAGCTTCTGGCTCCCCAGGGGCGGTTTGTGGTCATGTCCTACCACAGCTTGGAAGATCGTCGGGTCAAGGTGTTCTTTCGCGAAGGGAAATTGGTGGGAGAGGCCGACCGTGACTTATACGGCAACCGCCTGGTCCCCTTTGATTTGATTACCCGCAAGGCCATCGTCCCATCGGCCGAGGAGGTGGGCCGGAACCCGCGTGCGCGAAGTGCCAAACTTCGGGCTGCGGAAAAACGTCTCGCCCCATGACCGCCCGTCCTCCCAAAAAATCCATTTCGGCGGCGGACTTTATCCGAGGCACCATTGTGGGCCACGAGTTCGTGCGCAAAAACGTCCCGTTTCTGCTGTACCTCACAGGTTTAGGGCTTTTGGCCATTACCTGCTCGCACCAAGCCGACCGGAAAATTGCGGAAATCCAAGCCAAGTCGACCCAGCTCAATCGATTGGAAAGCCACTATTTGGAAACCAAATCGGAATTGATGCAATGGGGGCGGGAAAGCCGCATTCAGGAACGGGCGCAGGAACGCGGATTGATCCCGAGTGGGAAACCGCCCATCAAACTGGAAGTACAACCTGCTGAATGAGCACGGAACGCAACCAATCGGCCAAAATGGCCACGCTGCTCTCCATTTTCATGGGGATTTTGGCGCTGTTGGTGGTCGGGCAACTGATTCGCATTGCGGTCGTGCAAGGCCCGGAATTGCGCAAGGAATTGGCCGAACAACGCATTCAAATACGGACCGTGCCTGCTACCCGGGGCAACTTGTATTCTGCGGATGGCCAACTGCTGGTCACTTCAATGCCGCTGTATGCCTTGTATTGGGATGCGGCCGTTGTTTCGCCTGAACGATTTTCGGCCCACGCAGTCCACGCGGCCGACACCCTCGCCGGCTTGCTTGGACAACGTTCTGCGGGTGCATGGTACGCTTACCTTCGAAAGGCCCACCAGTCCGGAAAGCGCTATGTTCTGCTGGGGCGATCCATTCGGTTCACCGCAATGGAGGCCACTCAAACCCTGGCCTTGTTCAAGGGTGCGGGGCACGAAGGAGGTCTGGTGGTGGAGGAAACACCCAAACGGATTCGGGCATTTGACAACCTTGCGGCGCGCACCCTGGGCTATGATCGTGCGGATGCCAAGGAGGGATTGGAAGGGCAGTTCTCCGAAGTTTTGCGCGGTCGCGATGGGTCCCGTGTGATGCAGCACCTTGGCCGCAACATGTGGAAGCCCATCGAAAACACCTATGCCGTGGAGCCCCACGACGGGCGGGACTTGGTCACCACCCTGGACGTCCGCATGCAAGACATTGCCGACAAGGCGCTGCGGAAGAAATTGGAAGAAACCCAGGCCGAATACGGCACCGCCATTCTGGTGGAAGCGGCTACGGGTAAAGTCCGCGCTTTGGTCAACCTGGGAAGATTGAATGGAGATTCCGGTTATTCCGAAACCGTCAACTACGCGGTTTGGGCCGCTACAGAACCCGGCTCCACCTTCAAAGTGGCCGCCTTGCTCGCCGGTCTGGAAGAAGGAGTGGTGGATACCGCACGTTGGGTAGCA
>JBILEM010000107.1:0-5344 GCA_044352085.1 Schleiferiaceae bacterium | reverse complement strand
CTGCGGTGCAAAAGTGCACCCAGCCCGGTTGGTACTGGAAGACGTTTACAAAGGTGTAGGTGGCCCAAACCAAATACCCCGCGCAGGTATGAACGACGCCTTTGGGCTTACCGGTGGACCCCGACGTGTACAGAATGAAAAGCAGGTCCTCGGCGGCCATTTCTTCGGCCGGAAAAAACGGATTTCCTTGGTCCTCCACACACTGGACTTCGTCGGTCCACCAGGAATCCCGGCCTTTGAGCATGGAAACCGGTTGGTGGGCATGGTTGAGTACCAGGACCTTGCGAACGGACGGACAAGCCACCAAGGCATCGTCGATAACGCTTTTTAGGGGAATGACCTTGGACCCGCGAAAGGCGGCGTCTTGGGTGATCACTGCGGACGCTTGGGCATCTTGGATGCGGTCGGCAATGGCCTGGGCGGAAAATCCGCCAAAAATGACGGAATGGACCGCGCCCACGCGGGCACACGCCAAAACGGCAATGGCCAATTCCGGCACCATGCCCATGTACAAACACACCCGGTCGCCTTTTTGGATTCCGTTGTTTTTGAGCACGTGGGAAAATTGCATGACGCGGTGGTGCAATTCCCGGTAGGTGTATACCCGGTGCGGGGAGGTGGGATCGTTGGGTTCAAAGACCAAGGCCGGTTGATCGCCCAAGGCGTCCAAATGGCGGTCCAAGCAGTTCTCTGTAATGTTCAAGGTTCCCCCTGCAAACCACTCGATCTGAGGATTTTTGAAGTTCCACGTGAGGACGCGGTCCCATTTTCTGCGCCAAACAAACTGCTCGGCAATCTGGGCCCAGAAATCCTCGGGATTCTCCACGCTCTGGGCGTAAGCGGCTCGGTACTGGGCTTCGGTGGAAAGCTGGAAAGGGAAGTGCACGGGAACCATGATTTCGCTTTACAAAGGACCCGCATTCATGGAGCGCGGGTAACGCAAGGTGTACCGGTAACTCGTGGACCACGGTTTTTCTTTGGACACGGAGGCTTTCCACGTTAAAATGCCGGTATCCGCATTCTTTTTGGCCCCTCCGAAATTCGGGTTGAGCAGCGTAATTTCCTCCGCACGCGGCATGGGCGACCGGTCTTCAACGATTACTTCCACCGGGTTGGCATGCAAGGTGCTCACCTTCAGCGTGTACGAATACGTTCTTTCCACTTTGCCGCCTTTGTTGTCGGTTGCAACGGTGGGCTTCCATTCGACCGAGGTACGGGGATCGGCTCCCAGCGCCAGGTCCAACGTGTCGGTGTCGGACTGGAACGTCAAGAAAGAATTTCCTACCAAGTTGTTTTCCAGATAGATCGTGGCCAGACCGTCAACGTTGACCAGGGTGTCCCACCCGGGGATGCGTGCGACCAGAAACACCCGCAGATCCAACCGCGGCGCCGCGTACCGGCTCAGTTCCGCTTTCAAGGGGCGGGTTTCCAACGAAATCTCCCGCTCCTCCAAATGGGCCAATTGGTGGGTCCCAGGCAAAACCAACGAATACCCCACCACGCCTTCGGAGCGTTCAGCGTCATCGAAATTGGCCATGGGGGCTTCGTACTTGGCAACTGCCGCGGACACGCCTGCTGCAGGAGCTATTTCCACATCGTTCTCCACAAACTCCATCTTCCGCCGAGCCAACGAACCGTTAGGCGAAACCCACCAAGGCTGCAAAACCGGAGTGGCCAACCCTCCCCGGGGGCGGTTGGACCCCAAAGTCAGGGTCACTTTTTTCCAATCCAACCCCGTATGTTGGAGGATGGACGCCTTGGAAATCAAATCCACTTGGGGCACGGAGGCGTTGTCCATGCGGACTTCATACCGGGGCGACCAATGCGCCAGTGGCGTGGCGTATTCCAGGGCAAACAGGGCCGTGGCAACCGGGGCCGCAGCATGGAGCTCCAACACCAAAACGGACTCTTGGGTGGCCATAGTGCCCACAATTTCCTGGTACTTTTGGTTCACCCGCTGCATGCCGCGCTGGGCTTGTTCGAGGGATTTCTGTGCTGCATGGGTGCGCTTCACCCATTCTGCGGCGGACAGGGCCCAAAACTTTTGGTTGGCTTCGGTGTAGGTTGTTTGTTGGGTGGACCGCAAGAAAGCGTCTTTTTCCAACTGAATCACCGCCTGTTGGGAGCGCGCCTGCTCCTCCACGGTGCGCCACGTTGCCAAACTGTCTCGCCAGATTTTCAATTCCGGAACCGCCAGCAGGTTTTTCTCGCGTACTTCGACCCGGTATCCTTGGACCTTAACTGCGCTGCGGGTGCGGAGCTGTATGGAGCTTTCGTCGACTTGCTGGGAAAGGCCCGAAACTTCTACCGTTGAAGGCCCTGCCGGAAGGGCCAGGGTGAATCCGTGGTTGAGAACGGCCCCATCCACGTACAAACGAACGTCGTTGAGGTAAGCTTTGGCGGAAAAAGGCGGGTCGGAAGGGGCGGCTTGGGCAGACGCCAGGGGTGCAAAGACCGCCCAGGCTAATAGTCCTATGTAGTGAGGGATGTTTTTCATGGATTCGTTCGGGAGTTAGGCGAAGGAAGGTACGAAAACTGTGCCATTTCGGAAGAGACAAAACCCGGATGAAGGCCTAGCTCTAGATGTCTCGTTTGTTGGATTCGCTCGAACTGGATGCCCTTTATCGTGTTGTATGCATTATGCAGTCGGTATCGGTGGTTTGGTTCAAGAGGGACTTGCGTTTGCGGGACCACGAGGCACTGTACCAAGCCTATGCCAGCAACCGTCCGGTGGTCTTGTTGTACTGCTTGGAACCCGAATTTCTCGACGACCCCCACACCGCTCCGCGCCATGTTCGGTTTGTCGCCCAGAGTTTGGCGGGAATACGGGCGGAACTTGCGCAATTTGGCCATCGGTTGTGGGAATGGTCCGGATCTGTGGAAGGGGCGCTGGATGCTCTCCGGGTGGCTGGATGGCATCCGCATTTGTACAGCCATGAGGAGACGGGCCTTGGAATCACCTACCAGCGGGACAAACGGGTAAAAAAGTGGTGCACCGCCCACGCGGTGGAATGGTACGAATTCCCTACCAACGGCGTGGTCCGCGGTCTCGCCCACCGCGGCTCGTGGGACGCTTCGTGGAAGCGCCGGATGGAACATCCTCCTGTAGGAGTGGATCTTGCAAACTTGCTTTCTTTACCGGACGGGGTTCTGATCCCTGGATTTGGAGAAGGCATGCTGGAGGAATTTTCTCAGAAATTTCCTGTGGAGGCATTTGCGGAGTCGCGCCAGCCGGGCGGCGAAGCCGCCGGCTGGGCCTACCTGCACTCGTTTGTGAATGGACGCTTGGCAGATTACCGAAAGTCCATTTCCAAACCCGAAGCAGCCCGCAGGGGATGCAGCCGTTTGTCGCCCTACTTGGCTTGGGGGAATTTGACCATTCGCCAAGTGATGCATGCCTTAGCGGAGGCCGACCCTCCTTGGCGCAAAGACATCCAATTCTTTGTTTCTCGGCTTCATTGGCACTGCCACTTCATCCAAAAGTTTGAGTCGGAATGCCGGATTGAATTTGAAAATCTCAACCGGGGTTTCGATGGAATTCGCTCCGAAATCCGAGCGGATTGGGTGGCCGCTTGGAGTTCCGGGCAAACCGGGTTTCCCATGGTCGACGCAGCCATGCGCAGCGTGTGCGCCACCGGGTACCTCAACTTCCGGATGCGCAGCCTGTTAGTGAGTTTTCTAACCCACCACCTGTGGCAACCTTGGCAAGCCGGGGTGGTCCACTTGGCCCGTCAATTCTTGGATTTTGAGCCCGGTATCCATTATGCCCAGTTCCAAATGCAGGCAGGAACCATGGGCGTGAACACCCTGCGCATCTACAACCCCGTCAAGCAAGCCGAAGACAACGACCCCGAAGGCCTTTTTCTCCGAAAATGGCTTCCCGAACTGGCTGCCCTGCCCCTTCCGCTGTTGCGCGAGCCCTGGAAAATGACCGAAATGGAGTCCTTGAGCTACGGGGTCCGTTTGGGTACCGACTACCCCCACCGCATCTTGGACCACGAGGATGCGGCTCGGCATGCACGGGAACACCTGTGGGGAACCAAACGCAGTCCGGAGGCCCGATCGGAGGTACCGGCCATCCTGGCCAAACACGTTCGGTCAGCGGGTAAAAATCCGAAGCGTCGGGGTGGATAACTCCGGGTTTAACCTATACCCATCGGTCTGAAAGGCGTCCACCACATCGAGCAAAGGACCGTCGTTTTCCAAAATATGGCGGGCCATGCTGCCCCGGGCCCGTTTCCCAAAAACACTCACAAAAACGGACTTGCCTGCTTTGATTTCGCGGAAATCGCACCGAATGGGGTGCGTCGTAAACAAACGGGGATCCAGCACGGAGCCGTATTCGCTGGAAGACAGATCCACTATTTGGGCACCGGGCTGTTCATCCAACAATTGGGTCGAAATGCGTTTTTTCCAATACGCGGCGGGGCCCGTCGCTCCTCCCGGCATGGGCCAGGTGAGCCCCATTTCCAGCCGATAAGGAAGCACGCGGTCTTGGGGACGTAGGCAACCGTACAAGCCGCTTCCTATGCGAAGGTGGGCTTGGGCGCGTTCCCACGTGGGCTTGGTCCACTGTTCCGCATGGAGCCCGCCGTAGGCATCCCCTGTATACGCCAAGGCTGCAGGCACCCCCTCCCCCTTTGGGTACGAGTCCAGCCACATGCGGTGCATTTCCGTGGTAGCGGCTGCCATTTTGGGAGACAGTCGATGCAGGTCCGCATTTCCTTCTTCCTTTAAAGAAGCCAGATTCTTGCCGATCTGGAGCGCGTCGGACAGAAAATGGGGTTCCGTCGTCTCCACGGGGTTGACCGATGAAGGAACCGACGAGCGCATGGATTTGGAGGGCGAAAGCCAGATGAGAAACGACATGCTATGCGTTGTGGGTGGATTTCCAGGAATTTAGGAGTTCGATGGCCCGGTCCAGGGTGGGGTCGTGCTTGGCAAAACAGAGCCGAACCGCTGGAAACGGCTGGGGGATATGCTCAAAAAAAGGCGCCAACGGAACGGTGGCCACACCGGCATCGCGCACCCGGGCTTTGGCCCACTCCCGATCCGATTTTTCGGTACCGAGATTTTCCAAAGCGAGGGTCAGAAAATAACTGCCTGCACAGGGCTGCACCCGCCAACCGCCAGCAAGCAATCCCTGGGCAAGCCGATCCCTCTTGGACTGGAAAAATACCGCCAGCGATTCGGGATATTCCAGATGGGCTTGCAGGTACGACGCGAGCGCCACTTGTGCCGGGGTGTTCGTGGAAAAAGCCAAAAACTGGTACACCTGCCGGATAGCGTCTGTGAGTTCAGCGGGGGCCATGACCGCCCCTATTTTCCATCCCGTAGCATGGAA
>JBILEM010000100.1:0-5852 GCA_044352085.1 Schleiferiaceae bacterium | reverse complement strand
GATGCCGTCCACGTTGTATCCAAAAGAAGAATTGGGCACCGGCATCACTTGCACCCACACCGAGTCGGTCCGGGTGAAGCCGCAGTCGCCGGTGAGCGTGTATTTGTAGTAACGGGTGATGGCCGGAGAAACACTGATGCTGTCCGTGTTTTGACCCGTTTCCCACAAAATGCTGGAATACGCGCCGCCCACGTAGCCGGTATTGCCGATTTTCACCACGGCGCCGGGGCAGATAACGGTGGATGCGGGGATGGTTTTGAGCGTATCTACCTGCTGGAAATACACGGTAACGGAATCCACCACCGCGGTGCCCATGCACTCGTCTTGCGCGTAGAAATAATACGTGGTTTTGGTGGTGGGGGCGACCACCAACTGGTTTCCACCGGTGGTGTCCGTGTTCCACCAGGACTTGACTACGCCTTCGCCACCCGCCGCTGTACCCACAAAGGTGGCCTGGTCGCCGGGGCATTGGAGGGTGTCGTTGCCCGCTTGCAAGGCAATGGAGACCGCGGGGTTCACTTTGTCCCGTATGCGGTAGCGCACAATTTTGGAGGGGTAGTCCGCGCAAAACGTGCTGACCGGTTGCATCACCAGCTGGATGATTTCCGGACCCTCGGCCACGCCGTCGTCAAAAGCTTGAATCCACACGGTGTCCCGCGTCTGGCCGGGCAGCAAAGTGACCACGCTTGGCAGCGGCGTAAAATCCACGCCGGGCTGGGCAGTGCCCTGGTTCTGCGTAAACGCAATATTCATGGTATCCGTGGTGGCTCCCTTGCGTTCGATGATCAGGCCGGAGGCTTTGCACCCCTCTACCACGTTGGTGTCTGAAAATGAATTGCCCGAATTGGTGGAGCGGGACAGGGTGATGGTGGGGAGCTGGAAAGAGCGGGCGCCCAGAAATACGGCGGAATTCAACGAGCCGTCGGCCACGTCGGCGATAATCATCTTGATGGTGTAGAGCTGGCCGCATTGGACGCGGGCTTTGGCGGTGAAAACGTCGGTAAACCCGGAATAGCCGGTGCTAATCCCTGCGGCAGCCACGTTGTTATTGAAGTAAACCGAATGCGCCACAAAATTGGGGTTGGCCGCCAAACAGGTGGCCACCGACCCGCCTCCGGTGGGGGCACCTCCGTTGATGGTGTTTACGGCCACCGGCACGTTGGTACCGGGAATTTTCGCCAAGTTGACCGTGTCGATCGTGGTGTTACTACCCCCGTTGATGCCTTTTCCGATGAGAAAAAAGCCAAAGGCGTCGTTGTACTGGGTGCAAGTATAGCCTGCGTATTCGTTAGACGCGAAGACATAGTCAAACTTAACCGAATCCCCGGGCGCAATGAACGAAAACATGATTTGCGCCTTGTCGTTGAGGGAGGTCTGGGAACTTCCAATGGCCGACAAAACCGTAAGCAAATTGGCCGACAGGGAGGCTCCGTTGCCCGGCCCACCCGTTTGGCCCGGAACCACGTCGTTGGCGCCGCCGGTGACCATGACAATGCCGCTGTCCAAACCGAAGTTGGAATTGTGGGACGGAAAGGTGAATTTGCCAATTTGGGGACTGGGGCCTTGGTTGAGGAACATGTTGTTCGCCAAGTTGATGGGCATGGGGAGCAAGGAGAAATTGGGGCCTACCAATACATTCTGCGCCAGCCACTGGGGGTTGTTCCGGGGCGCCGTGGAATTCACGGAAATATTTTGCGCCCACGCCGGGAAAAGCAATCCCGCGCCCAGAAAGGCCAACGTGCAGGCGATCAGTCGCTTGGTGATCATCTTCCAAATATAGGGAATTCCCCTTGGCTGCGGTACCTTCGTATAAACCTCTGAACCATGGATGTCCGGCCGTATTTAAACACCCACTTTGACCGATTTACCGACGAACTCAAAGAATTGCTTCGCCTTCCCAGCGTGAGCGCCGACCCCGCCTATGCGGATGCCGTGCGTCAAACCGCGCAGGTGGTGGCGGACCATTTGGAGAAAATCGGCTTGGCCGGTGTGGAAGTTTGCCCCACCCCCGGGTACCCCGTGGTGTACGCCGAATACCTGGCCGGCGAGGGACTGCCCACCGTTTTGGTGTACGGCCATTACGACGTCCAACCGGCAGATCCGTTGGAATTGTGGGAGACGCCTCCTTTTGAACCCACCGTCCGCACCACCCCCATCCATCCGGAAGGCGCATTGTTCGCACGAGGAGCCTGCGACGACAAGGGGCAATTTTTCATGCATGTGAAGGCCATTGAGGCCATGCTGGCCCAAGGTCCCCTTCCCTGCAACGTCAAATTCATGATCGAAGGCGAAGAGGAAGTGGGTTCTGCCAATTTGGCGTGGTTTGTAGAGCGCAACCGCGCCAAACTTGCCTGCGACGTCATTTTAATTTCCGACACCGGCATGCTGGCCCCCGGCGTGCCCAGTATCACCACCGGACTGCGGGGTCTTGCGTACATGGAAGTTGAACTGACAGGCCCCAACCGGGACCTCCATTCCGGCTTGTACGGCGGGGCAGTAGCCAATCCGCTCAACGCCCTGGCCCAATTGATTGCCTCCCTACACGACGAAAACGGAAAAGTCGCACTTCCCGGATTTTACGACGCCGTAGAAGACCTGGACCCTGCCACACGCGCAGATTTGGGCCGGGCTCCTTTTGACCTAAACGTTTACAAAGCCGCCTTGGACCTCACCGACGTGGTGGGCGAAACCGGTTACACCACCTTGGAACGGGCCGGAATTCGCCCCACCCTGGACGTCAATGGCCTGTGGGGCGGTTACACCGGCGAAGGCGCCAAAACCGTGATTCCGTCCAAAGCTTTTGCGAAAATTTCCATGCGGTTGGTGCCCAATCAAGATCCGGAGCACATTGCGAACTTGTTCCAGAGTCACCTGGAGAAGAACGCCCCAAAAGGCACCCGGGTGCGCGTAACACCCCACCACGGCGGCTGGGCCTACGTATGCCCGCCGGACCATCCCGGTTACCTCGCCGCGCACCGCGCGGTGGCCCAAACGTTTGGCAAAGAACCGGTACCCGTGCGCAGCGGCGGTTCCATTCCCATTGTGGCCTTGTTCGAAAAAGAGCTCAACGCCAAAAGCATCCTGATGGGGTTTGGCTACGACTCCGACGCCATCCACTCGCCCAACGAGCACTACGGCCTGGCCAACTACCGCAAGGGAATTGAGACCATTCCGTGGTTCTACACCTTTTTGACAAGAGTCGGGTAGTTCCTCCTCAGGAAGAAAGTACGGCCGTGGAGATGCCCCGGGCTCTAAGCCCGGGTGCCCCCCGTGTTAATGCATTGTCTTGATTTGGTTCACCGCCTTGGCCAACCGAAAGGAAATGGCCACCAAGTCGCGCATCTCAAAAAGCAGCTGCGCTTGCAACATGCCAACCCGCCCACCTACTTCTTGGCTTTGGATGAGTGTCACTTGGGCTGCCGTGGATTTCTGAATCTCCAAAAGCAAATCCCGCTTTGCAGCATAGAGGTCTTCCAGGTTTTTCTTGCCTTGGAACACCTCTTCGAGGCCGTCCAAATAATCGACAAAGGTCTTATTCAGGTCCATCAGCCCTTCCATGAACGAGCGATGCGGCAAACTGTGGTGGTTGGACAAGTGGTAGCGGATGGCGTCCACATAGTTCGAAGTGCACCGCTCCAAATCCAAAGTCAAATCATAAATAGATAGGTACAACACCCCGCCTTCCGTTCGACTTAGCCCCATGCGCCGAACTCCTTTGGCCATGCGCAATGCGAGCTTTTCCCTTCCAACCAGACTCAACTTGGAATTTTTGTAGGCCCGCGTAACGATATCGACATTTTGGCCGATCAATGCACGCGAACTAACGGAAATGGATTTTCTAACCCCTTTGATCGACTCCAACACGGAAGACTGGACCGATTGAACCAAGGCGCTGATTTCTGCATCCATGGATTCACCCTCCCCTGCCTGTTCCAATAAACGTTCTTTTTTGAAATCCGCATGGCTCTTCCAAAGCACATACAGGGTCAATAAGAACAATGCAACCGTCATCCAAAACTGGCCGTAGTACATCAACAATGCCAGGGTAGCGGCTGCCGAGAATGCGGCAACGGCGGTGATTAACCATCCCACCACAACCGTCAAAACTCCGCTGATTCGGTACACAGCGGTATCCCGGCCCCAGGCACGGTCTGCCAAGGACGAACCCATGGCCACCATGAAGGTGACGTACGTCGTGGACAAAGGAAGCTGGAGGGACGTCGCGTATGCAATCAACACGGACGCCACCAATAGATTGACCGAAGCACGGACCAAGTCAAAGGCGTGCCCGTTTTCCACTTCCACCTTTTCAAATCGCTTTTCTACAAAAGAGCGAACTGAGTCGGAGTTTAAAAAAGCAAACGAACGAGAAAGGGTTATGGTCAAGCCAACGATTCCGCGGGACATGCTGTTGGACGTAAACGACTCGGTTCCTTCTTCTTGGCTGCTCAGGTTAATTTCGGTCTCGCTGACCTTACGCGCTTTGGCACTTTTCCAAAGCGTTATGATCATAACCACACCGCATGCCAATAAAATCAAGGTTGGGGTTTGCACTTTCTCTGCAAGGCCCCCCATGTAAAAAGAGGAAGGGTCCATACCCGACGCCATCAACTGGTTGTAGGCCAACCAACCGCCTACCCCAACGCCGATAAAGTTCACCAAATCGTTGCCAGCAAAGGCCATGGCCAAACTAAATGTACCCAACAGCACGACGTACTTCAGGGGATTAACTTTCCCAAACTGAATCATGGCCTGGGCAGCAATGCTCATCAAAACAAAAACGACTCCGTTGATCAACATGTCGTTCTGGTGCAACCATTCCAACTGAGTCGGGCTCAAAAGCGACGAGCCTTCCGCCCCCTTGACCAATAAAAAGTGTACAATAAACGTTCCTACCAGTCCGCTGAATACCCCCCCAAAGTGGCGCAATGTTTTTTGCCATTGAAAGGTGAAGGCCAAACGCCACACCCACTGAACCAATAAACCTCCAACGAAGGAAAAGACAACCGAGGAAAAAATACTGGAGACAATTTTCGAGGCTTCGTCAAACTTCATGGCCTGACCCACCCCGTCCCAGCCCAAGCCCTTTGAATGGGCTACCTGAATGGCAACAACGGTTCCTGCGCCCAACAAACCAAAGACCAACGAAACGGTCGTCGAAGTGGGCAAACCCTTCCCGTTGAAGTAATCCAATAGCAAAACATCCGTGAACATAACGGCCAAGAAGACCCACATGATGTCCGTGAACGTGAAAAACGCAGGATCAAACACCCCTTTGCGCGCAACCTCCATCATTCCAGACGAGGAAAGCGTACCCAAGAGAACGCCCAAACTCGCTACAACGAGAATGGTGCGCATGCTCGCTACCTTTGAGCCCTGAGCCGAATTCAAAAAATTTACCGCGTCATTGCTTACCCCTACGGTCAGGTCAATGGCTGCCAAAACCGCCAAAATAAGCACGAGAATCAAGTACATGTCCATGGTTCGCGAAGTTAAACCCCGGAACCGACGATTTCGTTAACAATGAATTAATTTTAAATGCCCAACCGCCTCCAAAACAGCGCCAGCGCCTACCTCCAGCAGCACGCAAACAATCCCGTGGCGTGGTGGCCGTGGTCCAACGAAGCCTGGGAAACCGCCGCCGCAGAAGGAAAGTGGGTGGTCGTGTCCATTGGCTATTCCACCTGCCACTGGTGCCACGCCATGGAGCGCGATGTTTTTGAAAAAGAAGAGGCGGCCCTTGCGATGGCCGACTTTGTGTGCATCAAAGTGGACCGCGAAGAACGGCCAGACATTGACCACACCTACATGCAAGCCGCGTTGGCCATGAACGGCCAGGGTGGATGGCCGCT
>JBILEM010000099.1:0-5868 GCA_044352085.1 Schleiferiaceae bacterium | reverse complement strand
ACGACCACCTGGACTACCACGGCACCTTTGACCACTACATCCGCGCCAAAAAAATGCTCTTCGACGGGCTAGCCAAAGACGCCTTTGCGCTGGTCAACGTGGACGACAAGCACGGGAACACCATGGTTCTCCATAGCAAGGGCCGCGTCCATTCGTTTGCCCTGCGTAGCCCCGCCGATTACAAGGCCAAATTGATGGAGAGCCACCTCACTGGCATGCTCCTGACCATCAACCAAAAAGAACTTTGGGTCCGCTTGATTGGGGCCTTCAATGCGTACAACGCCGCTGCCATATTCGGAGTAGCCGACCTCCTGGGGCAAGAGGAAGATGCCGTGCGCACCGCGCTCAGCACCCTCACTGCTCCCGACGGCCGCTTCCAAACCGTCCAAAGCCCCACCGGAATCTTGGGCGTAGTGGACTATGCCCACACCCCCGACGCGCTCGAAAACGTTTTGGATACCCTGGCCGAATACCGCCAAAACGGTGGGGCCAAAGTCATCACCGTGGTGGGTTGCGGCGGAGACCGGGACAAGACCAAACGTCCCCTCATGGCGCGCATTGCCGCTGAAAAAAGCGATGCCGTCGTACTCACGTCCGACAATCCCCGCACCGAAGATCCCGCCTTAATTCTCCAAGAAATGGCTGCTGGACTCGACCCCGTGCTGATCCGAAAGTCCACCACCCTGCCCGACCGCCGCGAAGCCATCAAACTGGCCGTGCAACGCGCTCAACCTGGGGACATTGTGCTGGTTGCCGGCAAGGGCCACGAAAACTACCAAGAAATCAACGGCGTCCGCCATCCGTTTGACGACCGGGCCGTCTTGCTGGAAACCTTTCAACTGCTAAACGTTTGAGCCCATGTTGACCGAACTCTTTTCCTACCTGGATTCCGCTTACGACCTTCCCGGGGCCGGACTCTTCAAGTTCATCACCTTTCGGGCCGGACTGGCCATTTTGATTTCGTTGATGATCTCGCTCGTCTTTGGACGCCAGCTCATCGACGCCCTGCGCAAGAAACAAATCGGCGAGTCCATTCGCGACCTCGGCCTGGAGGGCCAATTGCAGAAAAAAGGCACTCCCACCATGGGCGGACTCATCATCCTGGCGGCCATCCTCGTTCCGGTCTTGCTTTTGGCTCAACTGGACAACATCTACATCCAGCTTCTGATATTGACTACCGTATGGATGGGTTTCATTGGCTTTCTGGACGACTACATCAAGGTCTTTAAGAAAAACAAAGAAGGCCTCCGCGGCATTTTCAAAGTCATCGGGCAAATTGGACTGGGTATCATCGTCGGAGCCGCTCTTTACCTCCATCCGGACGTCGTGATGAAGGAGGAACTGCCTGCACAAGAAAACGTCAGTTTGCTGGGCGAGTCTTCTCGGAGCATACCCACCTTTGGCCCCGCGGAGAAAAGCCTAAAAACCACGATCCCGTTTTTGAAGGAAGCCACTTTTGATTACATGGACCTTGCGTCCGTGTTCGGCGACCGCGCGGAGGACCTCGCATGGCTCATCTTCATACCGATTGTGCTGTTCATCGTAACCGCCGTGAGCAACGGTGCCAACCTGACCGACGGTCTGGACGGATTGGCTGCGGGCACGTCGGCCATTGTGGCCTTTGCTTTGGCTGTTTTGGCCTATGTCAGCGGTTCAGTCGTATTTGCGTCGTACCTGGACATTATGTACATCCCCAATGCAGGGGAACTGGTGGTTTTTGCGGCAGCGTTCTTGGGGGCGTGCATTGGGTTCTTGTGGTACAACACCTTCCCCGCTCAGGTTTTTATGGGGGATACCGGCAGCTTGTCCATTGGCGGCATCATTGCCGTATTTGCCATTGCCATAAGAAAAGAACTTTTGATCCCGATTCTGGCCGGCGTCTTTCTGGTGGAGAATTTGTCTGTAGTGCTGCAAGTGGCCTACTTCAAGTACACCAAGAAGCGATTCGGTGAGGGGCGTCGGATTTTCTTGATGTCCCCGCTGCACCACCATTACCAGAAAAAAGGCTACCACGAGGCCAAGATTGTTACCCGTTTTTGGATTGTGGGCATTTTGCTGGCCGTGTTCTCCATCATCACCTTGAAGCTGCGTTAAGCCGTGAATCTGGTTGAAACCTATCCATCGGTCGTCGTTTTGGGCGGCGGCGAAAGCGGCGTGGGCGCGGCCATTTTGGCCAAAGACCGCGGCCACCGGGTCTTCCTCAGCGACGGCGGCACCTTGTTGCCCGCGTATGCCGCCCAATTGGAAGCCGAGGGTATCGCCTTTGAAACCGGTGGTCATTCCCTGGACCGGGTGCTGCAGGCAGACCTTCTGATCAAATCCCCTGGCATACCAGACACCGCCCCGGTGGTTGCCGCGTGCATCCAAAAAGGACTGCCGGTATGGTCGGAGATTGAATTTGCCTTCCGGTACACCCAAAGCCCCATTGTGGCCATTACCGGCTCCAATGGCAAAACGACGACCACCCGCTTGACCTACCACATTTTGCAGCATGCAGGAATGGAAGTGGGTATGGGAGGAAACATCGGCCAAAGTTTCGCCCTGCAAGTTGCCCGCAATCCAAAACCGCTTTATGTGTTGGAAGTGAGCAGCTTTCAACTGGACAACTGCTACACCTTCCGTCCGCACATCGCCATTTTGTGCAACATCACCCCGGACCATTTGGACCGGTACCAGTACAAGATGGAGAACTACGCCGGGTCCAAAATGCGGATTGCCCAAGCGCAAACCCCCGAGGACTTCTTCTTGTATTGCTTGGAAGATCCCGAAACCGCCAAAGCCCTGGCGGCCCACCCTGTGGCCGCCCAGATGCTCCCCTTTAGCCTCCTTCCCCCTGCAACTCCCGGTGCCTTCGGCGCCTTCGCCACCGGCCCTCAAACCTATACCCTCACGGACCCCAAAACCCAGGAAACCATGACCATCGAAGAACTCGCCCTCCAAGGCAAACACAACGCCTACAATTCCCTGGCCGCTGGCCTTTCTGCCCGACTTCTTCAGGTCCGCCAAGAAGCCGTTCGCGAAAGCCTGGCTCACTTCGAGAGCCTGGAACACCGTTTGGAAACCGTCACTTCCGTCCACGGAATTTCCTTCATCAACGACTCCAAGGCGACCAACGTCAATTCCACCTACTACGCCCTGGAGAGCATGCAGCACCCCACCGTCTGGATTGTCGGCGGGGTAGACAAGGGCAACGACTATTCCGAGCTGATGTCCTTGGTAGCGAGCAAGGTCAAAGCAATTGTTTGCCTCGGGGTGGACAATTCCAAAATCCTTGCCGCCTTTGCGAACAGCCACCTGCCTGTGGTCGAAACCCATTCGATGGAAGACGCCGTGAAAGCGAGCTACAGCTTGGCCCGCAAAGGAGATACCGTATTGCTTTCTCCCTGCTGCGCCAGCTTCGACTTGTTCCAAAACTACGAAGACCGGGGCCGGCAGTTCAAAGCTTCCGTTCGCAGTTTGTAATTAACCCCCACTCTTCCAAAACTCCCCGTGCGCGCCCTCCTCAAACGCTTATTTCAAGGAAATACCATCCTGTGGATGCTGTTTTTGGCCTTGATGGTGTTCTCGTTTCTCCCCGTTTTTAGCGGGAGCCGGAGCGGATTGGGCGGCCATTTCGCTTTTATTTCCGCCGGACTGTTGGTTGCCTTTTTGGTGCATCGAATGCCCAGCAAGTACTTTGGGGCCCTTGCCCTCTTGGGGCTTGCACTGGTGGTGCCCCTGCTGGGCTATACGCTGATGACCGGCGGAACCATTGCTGGAGCCAATGCCGCGCGTTGGTTTCACTTGGGAGGCGTGAGTTTTCAACCTTCCGCCTTGGCCAATATCGTACTGGTGGCCCATTTGAGCCGCGTCCTGACCCGGAAAAACGCCCCCAAAACGCTGCGGGAAGGAGCCTGGAACGTGGTACTTCCATTGGCGCTCATCTGCGGGCTGGTGGTACCGGCGAACTTGTCCACCGCTGTGCTGATCTTCTTGAATGCCTCTGTGGTCCTTTGGACGGCCGGGTTTCCGCGCAAAGCGTACGCCCAATTGGTGGGCATTGCCGCCGGTTTTCTGCTTCTTTTCGTGCTGTCCGCCAAAGCCTTTCCCGGTGTTTTTCCCAACCGCGTGGACACGTGGATTTCCCGCATCGAAAATTTTTCAGGAACCAAGGAGAACGCAGATACGTACCAGGTCGACATGGCCAAAATGGCCATTGCCCAAGGCCATATTTTGGGACAAGGTCCCGGTCGGGGCATCCAAAAGAACTTTTTGCCGCAAAAGAACACCGACTTCATCTATGCCCTGGTCATCGAAGAATGGGGAATCCTAGGCGGCGGAGCATTGGTGCTGGTCTACGTTTGGATCTTCCTGCAGTCCGTGCGGGTGGGGCAGCGCGCTCCAGACAACAACGGGCATGTGTTGGCGATTGGACTAGGCTTTTCAGTTGTTTTTCAAGCATTTACCAACATGCTGGTCGCTGTGGATCTGTTCCCTGTAACCGGCCAAACGCTTCCCCTCGTCAGTGAGGGAGGCTCGTCGATTTTGATGACCTGCGTGGCCATGGGCATGATCCTCAGTGTTTCCCGAGGCGAAGGAGACGACGCCGAAGCCGACGGTGCTTTTGCCGTGGGCGGTGAAGAGTCCATCCTCGATAAAGACCCCAACGAACTACCTGCCCTATGAGTGCTCCGCTTCGTTTTCTCTTGTCAGGTGGGGGCACCGGTGGCCACATCTTCCCGGCAATCAGCATTGCCGACGGTCTGCGTGCCCGATTCCCCCACTGCGAAATCGAATTTGTGGGTGCCTCGGGCCGCATGGAAATGGACAAGGTGCCCGCAGCAGGTTACCGCATTACCGGCCTTCCCATGGCTGGATTCCAGCGTAAACAATTGCTAGCCAATGCAGGACTGCCCTGGAAAATTGCTTCCAGCTTGGTGCAGTGCTACCGGCTCTTGCGCCGCTTCCAACCCGACGCCGTAATTGGTACGGGAGGATACGCCAGCGCGCCCACCCTGTGGATGGCGCAGCGCATGGGCATACCTACCCTGGTGCAAGAACAAAACTCGTATGCCGGCGTGACAAACCGGTGGGTTTCCAAGCGGGCCGCAGCTGTATGCGTGGCATACGACGGCATGGAGCAATGGTTCCCCGCAGGCATTACCCACAAAACCGGAAATCCGGTGCGCGCGGCCGTTGCCGAACTCGCGCAACACCCCGTTACCCCCGAACAACGCAATGCCGCGGCGGTTCGCTTGGGATTGGACCCCCTCCGCCCCATCCTCGTCGTGCTGGGCGGCAGTTTGGGCGCGCGGGCCATCAACCAAGCCGTGGCCCAGGCGTGGCCCCAATGGACTGCCGAAGGCATCCAGGTGTTTTGGCAGTGCGGAGGGCTTTACCACGAAAGCCTGCGAAAGCAACTGCCCGCAGAGGCCAAGGACGTTCATCTAACCGCCTTTGTACAGGACATGCCCACCTTGTACCAGGCTGCGGACCTGGTCATCAGCCGGGCAGGAGCGGGAACGCTTAGCGAATTGACCTGTGCCGGACTGCCTGCCTTCTTAGTACCATCGCCCAATGTGGCCGAAGACCACCAGACCCACAACGCCCGCGCGCTTGAAAATGCCGGGGCCGCCGTTTTGGTGCCCGAAACGCAAATAAGCACCTTGTCCGAACGGGTATTGGAGGCGTTCCGCCAACCGGACGAGCTGGCTCGGTTGCGCCAGAACTCCTTGGCCTTGGCCCTTCCCCGGGCAACCGAAGCCATTGTCGAACACATTGTGCAAGCCCTGTGATGTCCACCCCCCTCCACCTCCCTCCCCTTCGCGTGGCCTACTTCTTGGGCATTGGCGGCATTGGCATGAGTGCCTTGGCCCGCCACGCCATGGC
>JBILEM010000098.1:0-5871 GCA_044352085.1 Schleiferiaceae bacterium | reverse complement strand
TGGATCCAGCCGCTTTGTTCCGGTGGAGCATGTTCACCCAAGGCGCGCTCAAGCGCACTTTTTCCACCGAACCGATAACGGTTCCGGCGAGGCCCTGATTTCCTACTGGAGTTAGGTTTAGAAAGCGGGCGGAACCGGCTTGTTTTGAACGATGCCTTCGATGCGTTCTACCACTTCCGGGGTGAACAGTGAGAGGGCGTCCAGGGAGCGGAGATTTTCCTTCAATTGCTCCACGCGGGTGGCTCCCAAGAGGGTGCAACTTACCCGGGGATTGGATGCACTCCAGGCGATGGCCAGCTGTGCGGGCGTTATAGACAGTTCTGCAGCCAATTGCGCAAGGTTTTGCGCAACCAAGAGCTTCTCTTCCACGACGTTGCGCTCTTTGAGCCATGTGAGCTCTTCCCGCTGCAACCGCATGGCCTGATCGGCATGCCCCAGTGTGTATTTCCCAGTTAAAATACCGCTGGCCAAGGGACTCCAGGTGGTGAGGCCGAGACCCACCCCGTCGTAAAGCGTTGCGTATTCCACTTCGACCTTGTCCCGGTGCAGCAAATTGTACTGCGGCTGCTCCACTACGGGGCCAATCAGGTGGTGCTGACGAGCGACCATGTGGGCTTCCATAATTTCCGCCGCACTCCATTCGGAGGTGCCCCAGTACAAAATCTTGCCCTGCTGAATCAGCTGGTGCATGGTCCAAACCGTCTCTTCAATGGGCGTGGTTTTGTCTGGGCGATGGCAGTAATAGACGTCCAGATAGTCCACCTGCAACCGCTCCAAAGCAGCATGGCAGGCTTCCACCAGGTGTTTGCGATGAAGGCCTTTTTGGGTAGGAAGTTGCCCTCCCGCGCCAAAAAACGCTTTGCTGGTGACCGAATACGTATCACGGCCCCAGCCCAGCTCCCGAAGCAACTGGCCCATGACCAATTCGCTGCGGCCGTGGGCATAGACCTCGGCATTGTCGAAGAAGTTGATGCCCGCATCGTAGGCCGTCACCAGAAGGTCCTTTGCGGTAGAGGTGTCTATTTGATTGCCAAAGGTGATCCACGTGCCAAAACCAAAAATGCTCACAGGCAATCCCGACTTGCCCAACTTGCGGTATTCCATGAGGTCAGATTGTTGTTCGTTTTTCAGAATAGCTTGCGGTATCCGTGGCAATAGGGTGTTGAACCCTTGTGGTCGTAGTAATCTTGGTGGTAGCCCTCTGCGGGATAAAATTTCGTCCGGGGGAGCAGAACCGTGGCAACCTTGTATCCTTTGGCTTCCAACAAGCCGATTAGGCGTTCGGACGTTTTCTTTTGGTCTTCGTTGGCGTAAAAAATCCCGCTGCGGTATTGCGGACCGATGTCTGGGCCTTGGCCATTCGATTGGGTGGGGTCGTGGGTTTCAAAAAACACCCGCAACACCTTTTCCAAGGAAACTTGCTTGGGGTCGAATTCGACCAGGCACGCTTCGTAGTGGCCGGTCTTTTTGGAACACACCTCTTCGTACGTGGGATTCTCCACATGGCCACCGATGTACCCAACAGTGGTAGACTTTACTCCCTCCAATTTCTGGAGAAAATATTCGGTGCCCCAGAAACAGCCGGAGGCTACAACAACGGATTCAAGCGGGGTATTGGGATCCATGGGTTCAATTTTTTTTGAGGTATCTACAAATTTGGGTGTGGAATTGCGGCTCCAATTGAACGCAAAAAGAGCGACCGCTGCCAACACCAAAACAGACAAGGAGATCATATAATTTCTGTTCATGGTTACATATCCATCATTTCCATGCCGCCGCCCGGCATTCCTTGTTGGCGGCCCCCACGGCCTTTTCGGTCATTGTTCTGCTGCCCAAAGCGGTACTGCACATTCAAGAAGAAAATGCGGCTTTCGCGGTAGCGTTCAAAATCGATGTAAACACCAGGGCGGTCTTGAATGAACCCAAATTGTCGGGTTTTAAAGACGTCTGACAAGCGCGCAGAAACGCTCAAGTGCTTTTTGAACAGGTCAACTTTGTACCCGATGTCTACCCCTCCCATGGGCTTTCGAATGCCCTGGCCCGTTGGGCCCGACCCCATCTGCATGTAGGTAAGCTGTAGCTGTTGGATTTTAGACAATTCAATGGTCGAATTGATCCGCCCGTTCCAACCGAAGCCTGCCTGTTGAAGTCCGGCTTGCAGATTCCCTCCGTCGATTACACTGAAATAGGCGTCTCCACTGGCCTGAAGGTTCATCCAAGGAACAAAACGGCCCATGGCATTTGCGCTGATGCCGTAGCGTTGGCGGGTATTGAAATTTTGCCAGCTGACCACCACCGCTCCGTTGCTGTCTACCGTCAGGTAGCGGCTAAACATGTTGGTGGTGTTGTTCATGTAGACCGACCCGCTGATCGACCCTTTTTTGCTGAAACGTACTGCATTCACCTCGAAGGCATGGGTGTTTTCCGGGCGCAGATCGGGATTTCCCTTCCGAATGCTTTGGGGGTTGGAATAGTCCACAATGGGATTCAGACTTTCCTGGCCCGGGCGGTTAACCCGCATGGAATAACTGAACTGGAAATCCGTTCCGCGTTTGGGGCTGTAGGTCCAATAAACCGATGGGAAAAATCCCGGGAAGTCGCGTTGCAATCGAGAACCATCGCGCAACAAAAACGACAAAAACGCGTGCTCGTACCGAACGCCTACTTGGGCCTTCCATTGATTGGAAAAAACGTGCCCGAAGGTCGCATATCCGGCATGAACCCATTGGTTCATGTCCGTCTTGAACGAACGCAAGGAGTCAAACACGGTCGTCGAACTAAATGGCGTGGGCAACTGCAATGCCAACTGGTCCGTTCCCCGCTGAAAATAGGCCGAACGGGCGCCAAAGTCGAACTTGCTCTTCTTGCCTACCGGTCTTTCCGCATCCGTTTGGAAAGTCCAGTTCCGACCTCCTCCGAGGTTTTCAAACTGCTGCAAATAAGCTCCGTGGGTGAGCTCAATGGGATACCCCTCTCGGAGGTTCCACGTATTGGTGTTGGATTGGGTGTCGACGGATTGGGAATAACTCAGGTCCGCAGTCCACTTGTGGTTTTCTTTTTTGTACTTGTATTCGTAGCGAACAGATGCGTCCCAGTTGGTATTGGTGCTGTTGCTCTCGTCGCGCTGTGTGGCATAGGTGGTATCCGGCCACAACTTGTTCAGGTTGCCGTAGTACGTGGTATCGTAGCCCGACCGGGTCCCTTGATTCAACCCCGCAGAAACGTTGAATTGGTGCCTCGGCGTCCATTTGAAATCTGCTCCCCCGCGGAAATTATACCCCACATTGCGGTTCAATCCGCCGCTGATTTGGCTAACATAGGCATCTTCCGGCAAGGTGATCAAACGGAGCGTATTTCCGGTGCTGAAGGTTTGTCGGTCGTCCCAAGAACCGTTGAAAAAGACATTGGTCTCCCCTACTTTCTTGGCCAAATTGACGGCTCCGTTGTACTTCTGGCGGGTGCCTATGCCCAACAAAACGTCGCCATTGAGGCCGGATTTGCTGTTCTTAACCGTGACGATGTTGATGATTCCCCCCGTTCCGTCGGCTTGGAATTTGGCACCGGGATTGGTGATGGTTTCAATTTTGGCGATGGAGGAGGCCGGAATGCGATCGAAGGCATTCTGACCTGCCATTCCCAATAAAGAAGCCGGACGGCCATCGATCAAAATGGTAACATTCTCTTGGCCGCGCAGCGCTATGTTGCCGTCGATATCGATGGCCACATTGGGGACTTGCCTAAGCACATCCGTTCCAGACCCTCCTTGCACTTGCAAATCCGACTTCACGTCGTACACTTTTCGGTCGATTCCGTTGAGTTGTGCGGGACCGTCGGATACCACTTTGGCCTCGGGCAACTGCAAAGCGGAAACCGTGAGTGACAAGGTTCCTAAATTCACAGGACTTCCCTTCACAGTGACAGGGCGCACGAACGGTTGGTACCCCAGCTGACGCACCACCAAACGGTAGGTGCCGTCTGGGACATTCTTTAGGCTAAATGATCCATCCAACTCGGTAAGCCCTTGCGCGACAGGCTTTGGAGCCTCTCCGCCCGGAAGGGGCGCCGCGTTGCCTGGAGCAGCAGGCATCAAGCGAACTTGAGCGCCCAGAACAGGTTCTTTGGAACTGGCCTCTAAGACCTTTCCCGAAAGAATGTTTTGCGCTTGCCCGTGGCTGGAAAAAACAACCAAAAAGAGTGAAATAAGGGAGGATAATTTCAGGTAATGCATTTCTATTGGAGAGTCTTCTCGGTTGGTCGTTTAATATCGTTACGCTTCGTTTTGGGGCTTTGATTCGGTCAAAAAGCCTGCCGACAGGAGGTACTCCGCTATTTGTACCGCATTCGTGGCCGCGCCCTTGCGCAAATTGTCGGCTACAATCCACAAATTGATGGCTTGTTCGCACGATTCGTCTTTTCGAATTCGGCCCACAAAAACTCCGTCTCGACCTTGTGCATTTAAAGGCATGGGGTATTCGGAATTTTCTGGACGATCTACCACTTCGATTCCGGATACCTGAGACAGCCAAGAGCGGACTGCCGCAGGTTCGGGTGCGGTGCCTTGGAACTCAATGTTTACGGCTTCTGAGTGCCCCCCCATAACCGGAACGCGAACCGCGGTGGCGGTAACCCGCACCTCCGGATTGTTCAAAATCTTAACGGTTTCTCGGGTCAATTTCATCTCCTCTTTGGTGTAGCCGTTTTCCAAGAAAACGTCGCACTGAGGAATGCAATTAAGATCAATTCGATGGGCATAAACCATCGGGCCGTCTATCCCTTTTCGCTCGTTAAACATTTGCTCAACGGCACGCATACCGGTACCGGTAATGCTTTGGTAGGTAGAGACAATAACACGTCGAACCGGTTGGTGCGCATTTAAAGCATTCAGTACCATCACCAATTGAATGGTCGAACAATTGGGGTTGGCAATGATTTTGTTTTCCTTCTTCAAGATCTGGGCATTGACCTCCGGAACCACCAACGGCACGGTGGGCTCCATGCGCCAGGCACTGGAATTGTCGATGACGGTGCACCCAATTGCTGCAAACTTTGGTGCCCATTCCAGGCTTACCTCACCGCCCGCGGAAAACAGCGCCAAGTCCGGTTGAAGGGCAAGCGCTTGCTCCAGGGTAACTGCGGGAACGGGCACACCGCCGCATAGAACCTCTTTGCCTTCCGATGCATCAGATGCAACCGGAATCCATTGAGAAACGGGGAACTTCCGCTCCTCCAGCACTTTTATCATTTGCTCTCCGACCATTCCCGTAGCCCCGACAATTGCAACACGCATAACCCGATTGTTTTACCAAGCAAAGGTACAGGTTTCCAAAAGCCGCTGAGGGGCTCCCATTTGCGCCAAACGTATTTATACGTTTACTACCGACTCTCGGCAAAATCCGCATGGAATTTTGCTTCCATGATTGTCGAAATCCTCTTTGCACTTGACACACTTTGGTCCGACCCCGGGTCCGGGCCTTGGAGCACTGCCCCTGTTCGCTGGTACGGTGATACGGCTTTTGTTCGCCGAACGGGAACGGGCGCGGTGTTGAACGCGCCTAGTGCGGGTAAAGTATTCTTATGGGCCGATGCGCCTGTTACACCTCCTGCTAGTTGGACCGGCCAAGTGCTTCTCCACACCAATCCTTCCAGCTCAAACTACATGGAAGTTCGATTGGCTGAAGATGGATCAGGCAATGGGGTTGGAATCCGATTTGGGGCAGTCGATGATGGAATATCCCTGGGTAAATTGTCAAAAAACAGTTTGTCGACTTGGTCCAAATCGACCAGCGGAATTCTCAACGCGGACAGTTCTCGGGTAGATTGGAAGATTACATGGAGCAGGGATAACTACTGGGTATTCCAATTCAAATTTCC
>JBILEM010000097.1:0-5903 GCA_044352085.1 Schleiferiaceae bacterium | reverse complement strand
ACCGACGTCGTTATTTTGGGTGCGGGCATGGTGGGTACCGTTGCGGCCCGCGTGGCCCGCGGCATGGGCGCCCATGTGCGGGTTTTTGACCGTTCGCTGACCCGCTTGCACCGCTTGCAGAGCCAGATTGATTCGTCGGTCCACACGGTAGTCCTGCAGCCTCGGCTGCTGGAAAAGGCCCTGATGGAATGCGACGTGGCCATTGGGGCCCTTCGCGCAGACAAAGGGCGAACCCCGGTGGTGGTGACCGAAGCCACAGTTTCTCGGATGAAGCCAGGAAGCATTGTGGTGGATGTCAGCATCGACCAAGGCGGATGTTTCGAGACGTCGGAAATTACGTCGTGGCAGAGCCCGTCGTTTGAGCGTTTTGGGGTCTTGCACATCGGAATTCCCAACCTGGCGGCGCGCACCGCGCGCACGGCCTCCTTTGCCTTGAACAACCTCACGGCACCGCTGCTGGATCGGTGGTCCGAAGCCGGCGGATGGGAAGGAATTGTAGAGCAGTATCCGGGTGTGGCCCGGGGTCTCTATGTTTTTGGGGGCCATTTGGTTTCGCAGCCCCTGGGCGAGCGCTTCGACCTGCCGTATTCGGAAATCGGATTGCTGGTCTGAGCGGGCTTCCCCGGTACATCCGTCCTATCTTTGCCGCATGAAATTTACCCGGAAATTGTTCTTTTTTGGAATTGGGGTAGTCTTGGGCACCGCCGGCGTGGTGTGGATGTTTGGCGACCGCACAGACATTCAGTGCACCTATTTCCCGAACGACCGGGTACTGTACGACCTCCGTTTGAAACGATGGGAATGGCCCGCGGGCAATGCCCCCGTGGATACGAGCTGGACCTGGGCCATTCGCAACCGCTCCACGGTGGATTGGAAGGCGAGTCAAGTCGCTGGACGCACAGAAGCCAAGCACGATTCCACCAATACCTACGTATTGAATCTGGAGTACCAAGGCAAACCGACCCGCGTGCGGGTGGAAGGCCGAAAGCACCGGGCAGTGGTCCTGGAGTGGGACGGTCCCAAACGGTAATCGAACGCGATGATTTTTTTAAGGCGTCCCTTTTTTAAGTCGGCCTTTTTTTTGAGGGCCGTTCTTGTTTGCAGTTCGGTCTGGCTTACGCCTTGCGCGCAGCGCGTCGGCGGCGAATTTCCGTTTGCAAGTTGCTCAATTCCCGCCCGGTTTGGCCGGCCACACTCGTATTTTCCTCTGCACGCCGGAACAAATAGGGCAGCACCTCCCGAACCGGTCCAAAAGGCAAGTATTTGGCCACTTTGTGTCCTTCGTGGGCAGCCACGTGGCTGATGTGGTCGGACATGCCGTAGAGTTGGGCCATCCAGACGGGTGCTTCGCCGGGTTTCCATCCGCCTTGGGTCAGGCAATCTGCCGCCAGTTGGGTGGAGTCTTCGTTGTGGGTCCCAATGACCACCGCGTGCCCGGTCGGGGCGGTGGGGGTGCCGACGGCCTCAATCAGCAGGGCGGTTGCGCGGTTGAAGTCCCGGTCTGTGGAGGCTTTGTCGGGTTGAATGGGGGAGGGGTAGCCCTGTTTTTCCGCCCGTTCCCGCTCTTTTTCCATGTAGGCTCCGCGGACAATTTTGATGCCCACTTTGTAGCCGGCGGTGTAGGCGGCCTGCAATTCTTCTTCAATGGCTTCCACCCGACCGGTGCGGTAGAGCTGTACGGTGGTAAACACGACCGCCCGTTCGCGGTTGAATTCGGCCATGAGGGTGCGGACCGTTTGGTCGATGGCCGGCTGGATCCAAGACTCCTCGGCGTCAATCATGATCCGAAGGCCTTCTTTTTGGGCATAGGCAGCAAGCCGGCGGAAGCGCGCCATGGCGCGGTCCCAGGAAGCGGCCTCCTCGGCGGTCAAGGGCTCTTGGGCCGAGATTTTTTCCAGCAATTCGATGGACGACAATCCGGTCATTTTGAATACCCCCAAGGACAGGCCGTTGAATTTGGTGTGGGCGGCCATGGTTTGAAGGGTGATTTCCATGCCCCGTTGGAAGTCGGCTTCCGTTGATTTGCCTTCCACGGAGTAGTCCAGGATGCTTTCGATGCGGTATTTCCACAGTTTCTCGATGGCGCCCGCGCAGTCGGCAATGTTTTCGCCTCCAACAAACTGCGAAAAAACGGTTTTTTTCACCAGTCCTTGGATGGGCAGACGCAGCCAAAGGGCTCCTTCTACCAAAGGTTTTCCCAACCGAACCAGCCAGGGGTACTTCAAAATTCCAAACAGAAGCTGGCTCCGGCGCAAGTCCGCGTCGGACATGCTTTGGAAGGCAAGGGCGGTGTTGTTAAAATCCATGGTTCTGAGCTGTAGGCAAAGATACATTTGAACCATCTTTGCAGGGATGAAGACGCATACAAATCCCTGGGGAGATGCCGTCGTTGGCTGGGGGGCGCTGGAGGCCTTGGGCCGGTGGATGGAAGGTTCGACCACAGAGCGCACCACGCTCTACTTCTTGGTGGACGAACACACCCACTCGTCGTGCCTGCCGCTGGTGTTGCCGCTGGTGCCCGACGGACGACGCATCGAAATTCTGGAAGTTGCGGCCGGAGAAAGCAGCAAGGACGCCGAAATTGCGTTTTCGTTGTGGCAAGCCCTCCGCGAGCACGGGGCACACCGAACGGATGTTTTGGTGGCCGTGGGCGGGGGGATGGTGACCGACTTGGGCGGCTTTGTGGCGTCCACGTACAAACGTGGCATGCCCTACGTGGCCGTGCCGACATCGCTCTTGGCCATGGTCGACGCCAGCGTGGGCGGAAAATCCGGAGTGAATTTGCCCGAATTAAAAAATGCCGTGGGCACCTTTTACCGCGCCTCAGGGGTCTTTGTAGACCCTGTATTTTTGGAAACCCTGCCCCCCCGGGAGGTGGCTGCAGGCTGGGCCGAAATGATCAAACATGCCTACCTCGACGGCGGACTGCACTGGAAAAAAATCAGTGCTTTTGCCGATGCGGACGCGGATTTGGTGGAAGAATTGGTGGACCGGAGCGTGGGCTTCAAGGCCGCCTTGGTGGCCCAAGATCCCTTTGACCAAACGGGTCAGCGCGCCGCGCTAAATGCCGGACACACGGTTGCCCATGCCTTGGAGGCCTTGGCCTGGTCTTCGGAGGGGGGCGTCGATGGTTTTGAAGATCCATCGGTTTTGCACGGCGAGGCCGTTGCGGCAGGACTCTGGATGGAATCCTTTATAGCCCAAGCCCGTGGTTTGCAACCGGTTGCCGACGCAGAAAACCTGCGGTCCCTGATTCGAACCTATTACGCCGGCGTCCCCTTGGGCAATGCCGCGGACGCTTGGAACACCATGCAGCAGGACAAAAAGAACGACAGCAATGCCGTGCGCATGGCCCTTTTAACTGCGCCGGGGTCTCCAATCCTGCTGACCGAAGTGGAGCAGTCGGAATGGGAGGCGGCCCGCTCTGCATACCAACGCACTTTTCGCCCCGCATGAGCCTTTCAGGTTTTGGGGCTGCGCCCCCGTCGGACTGGGAATCGTTTCCCCGCTTGAACCTTCCGGGATCCAAAAGCATTTGGAACCGATTGCAGGTGCTTCAGGCGATGCTTGGGCGGTCTGGCACGACGGATTTTTGGCCCCATCCGGCCTCCGGGACTGATTGGGAAAGGGCTCCAGACGACGTACGGGCCATGGCCCGGGTAGTCGAAGCCATTCAGCATTCGGTTAAGACCGGAGAATGGCAGCAAGTGTCGGTCGGGCCAGCGGGCACGGCTTGGCGCTTCGGCTTGGCGCTTGCCCTTTCTACTCCGGGAGCCCGCGTGGTCCTGGACGGAGACAAACGCTTGCGGGAACGTCCGATTGCGCCCTTGTTGGATGCCTTGAAATCCTTGGGCGCCACCTGGGAAGGCGACGTGCCGCCGCACCGGTGCACGGGCCGCCGCCTGCGCGGCGGCCCGTGCACCCTGGACGCATCCGCGTCCAGCCAGCACCTCAGTGCCCTGTTGCTGGTAGCTCCGTGGATGGAGCACCCTTTGGACCTGCACCTCACCGCTCCGCTGGTCAGTGCACCTTACGCCGAAATGACGGCAGCGCTGCTTCGAAAGGCAGGTGTTTCCGTGGCTTCGGATGCCCACCGCTGGCAGGTGGGGTTGATCTCGGACGGTCCGTTGGCGCCTGCGGACCCTTCCTTGTGGGACTTTGATCCCGATTGGTCGGCGGCGGCCGTGCATGCGGCCGCCGTGGCGGTTACGGGGCGCCCCGTGGTCTTAAATGGACTTCGGTTGGATTCGTTGCAAGGCGACAAAGCGCTTCTTCGCTTCCTGCCGGATGTAGGGGTGCAGGCCGCCGAGGTCCCCGGGGGCGTGTGCTTTTTCAAGGACGCTGCGGCCGCGGTTCAAGCAACCGCTTCTTTGCTGTGGGATTTTTCGGATGTTCCGGACACCGCCCAAGTTCTCCTCACCGCTGCCATGGCCCTGGGCCGGTCTGGAACCGCAACCGGATTGCAAACGTTGGCCGGAAAGGAAATCGATCGAACCCAAGGGTTGGATGCTTTGGCCCAGGTTTTGAAGGTGGAAACCCGCTGGGAGGGAGGTGCCCTCGCGTTTCAAAGCACGTTGGGGAATGGCTTTTTTGCGGGCACCCCGTTCGACGCAAGTACCCACTCCCGTGCGGTCGTTTCCGCGTATGGCGACCACCGGCAGGCCTTTGCCTATGCCTTGGTGCAGCAAGTCTGTCCGTTGGTTTTGGAAGATGGGGAATGCGTATCCAAGTCTTATCCCGGTTTTTGGGAGAATTTCCACGCCCAAGTAGGAGCGTAACGAATGCCGAGTTTGGCGCTTATTCCACCCGGGTCTGCCGAGGTGCGCACCTGAAAGCGCCACGCCTTCCACGTTCGGTTCCAGGATGCTGAAAGGACCCACGGTTGGCTTCCGTAGGGACGGGAACCGTAAAGGGTAGGGCGGTCCGGCCATGCATATACCCACGCAGCCCCCAGCGTCCAGTTGCCAGAACGCTCGGACCACCGAAGGGTACCCTCCAACAATTCGCTCCGCCCCGTTTGGTTCCACCTTCCCGACTGCGACCACCGCAGGGCCGTTCCCGCGCGTTGAACCGATGCCCCCGCACGCCACCCGGAGTCCGTAGTCCAGTTCCATTGGGCGCGGTAAATCGCTAGGCCCTGGGATTTCTGCCACCGGGCGGAGCCGTCCCATTGCGCGGTTTCCCACGGGGTGCGTTTTTGGCGGATCGTGAATGCCGTTTGCGTTCTCCCGGGGAGGTTCAGGTCCCACCCCAGGTTCCATTGGGAAGAACCCCCAGCGCTCGGGAAGGACCGCTGATTTTCCAGGGTCCAGCGGCTCCCTGATATCGGCGTCCATTGGGTGCGGAAGGTGCCTCGAATGCCTGGAGATGCCCCGCTTAGGGTGCTCGAGAATTGCCAATAGGGAATGCGTTTTTGGAAATGCAGGGCCAGTGGGGAAGAACTGCTTTGCAGCCAAGCGAGTCGGAAGGCCCCCCAGCCCATTTGGCCTTTCCATGGAGCGGTCAAAGGCAGGGACTGGTGTCCCCACGCCTTGGAAATGCGCCAATCCCATTGCAGCGCCGGGCCTGTGGAGAGCCACTGTGCCGCGGGAGTGGCAACGGCCCGCGTCGGGCCCGACCGGGTGCTTTCAAGCGTCGTGTAGTGCTTGAGGCCCCACACCGCGCAGGAGTCCATGCGGTCAACCAAGTCCAACTCGATCCAGTCCAATAGCGGGCCGCCGCGGCTGCGGTAGTCGCTGAGGGAGACGCCTTGTTCCAGGGTTAAAAAGGGCAAGTCCACCCAGGCAGCTACAGGCAGGGCATTGAGGTCCAAAGGTGCTTGGGTCCAGCGAAGCAGAACGTCCAAAACCGAATCGTGTGCTTCATCCGTTACGGGGGCATTTTGGTCCGCCCATTTCGCGGCC
>JBILEM010000096.1:0-5940 GCA_044352085.1 Schleiferiaceae bacterium | reverse complement strand
GATTTCGCTCATAGGGAATGGTACTCCCTTATTTCCATCGAATCATGAACCCAAAAACGAAGGTCCTTTTTGTCTGTTTGGGCAACATTTGCCGCAGCCCGCTGGCCGAAGGCTTGTTTCGCCAGGCGGTGGCAGAACGCGGCACCGCGTCCAATTTTGAGATCGATTCCTGCGGCACCAACGGCTTGCACGACGGCGAACTCCCCGACCCGCGCACCCGCGCGAACGCCGCATCCCACGGCGTGACCCTTGCCCACCGCTCCCGGCGCATCCGGCCGTCGGATCTGGATCACTACGACCGCATCTTCGTCATGGACGACAACAACCTGCGCACCGTCCGGGGCTTATGCACCACCCCCGAGCAACACGCCAAGGTGGAAAAAATCCGCAGCATCGACCCCGACTTCCCCAACGCCGACGTAGACGACCCCTGGTACGGTGGCCCCGCGGGCTTTGAGTCCGTCTACCGCGTTTTGGAGCAGGTAACGGGATTGTGGGCGGAGCGGTTGGGGGAATAAATTCCCGTTTTATTCCATTTTGTTGGAGTCCATTTAGCCCCAAAACGCAACCAGCCGGCGCATGCGCCGGCTGGTTGCCAAAAACAAAGGTTGGGAATCGCTTACTGCATCACCAAAAATCCGTTGGCGGGCAGGGTGATTTTTCCAGAGGGACGCAAGGTTATGCGCTGGCCCGTGAATGCGTCGGTAAAGGTTCCTGCTGGGGCGTCGGAATACTTGACCTTGGCCTTTTTGTTGGAGAAATTCACAAAAACGACCGCTTGGTGCGTGCCGTTGTTGCGAGAAAACGCATATACCCGGCTGTTGTTGGTGGCAATGCGCTTTTGTTTCCCACCTGAGGCGCCGTTGTGCAAGGCCGAGTTTTGTTTGCGAAACGCCAGCATCGTGCGGTAGAACGCTTCTTCGGAGGGCCGGCTCCAGTCGATGGTGTCCCGCTCAAAGAACCGCAGGCTCTTGTTGAGGCCAACCTCTTGTCCATTGTAAATCAGGGGCATGCCGCTCTCCAAGGTCGCGCAAAGGACGAAGGCCGCGTGGGCGTTGGCGCCGATGCGCTTTTCCACCGTGCCGTTCCACGAGTTTTCGTCGTGGTTGTCGATGAAGTACATGCGGTAGTGGTCGAGGTCGAAGTTGGCGCGGTTTTTCTCGATGTATTCGTCGATTTTCGATACGGACTCGCCCTTGCCGGCCACTTTGTTCAGGATGTGGTGGAACTCCCAGCCGTACGTCATGTCGAAATTTGCCGACTGCATGGTGGTGAACTCGGACTCCGCCAGCAGGAAGAGCTCGGGGTTCATGCCGCGCAGGTGTTCGTTGGTTTCCTGCCAAAAGTCATAGGGAACGCCGCCGGCCATGTCGCAGCGGAAGCCGTCCAGCTGGAAGCGAGCGATCCACCAGGCCATTTCTTCGCGCATGGCGTCGCGTAGGGCCCGGTTGGAGTAGTCCAACTCGGCAACGTCGGTCCAGTCGGTGGGGCGGTTGTGGTCGTCCAAGGCGGTGGAGATGCTGCCGTCTTCGTTTTTCCAGTAGTACTCGGGGTGTTCGTTGATCCAAGGGTGGTCCCAGGCGGTGTGGTTGGGGACCCAGTCCAAAATGACGCGGAACCCGAGGCTGTGCGCGTAGGCAACAAATTGCTCGAAGTCCTCCTCGGTGCCGAATTCTGGATTGATGGCGGTGTAGTCGTTGATGGAGTAGTAACTGCCCAATTTTCCTTTGCGTTTTTCAACGCCAATGGGTTGCAGAGGCATGAACCACAGGATGTCGACCCCGAGGTCTTTGATGCGGGGCAAGTGCTTGGCCAAGGCGTTGAAGGTCCCTTCCGCGGTGGCCTGGCGCGTGTTGATTTCGTAGATGGTGGCAGTGCGCGACCATTCGGGGTGCATCGTTTGGGCTTGGGCCGCGGTCGCCCAGAGGACCAATCCAAGGGCAGTGAGCAGGTTTTTCATAGGAAGAAAGGTAGGGAAAGGGGATTTAACGGGGGATGAACAAGGTGGCAAAGGTACCGGCCGGGACGGTCATGGTTTCGGTTCCAATTTGGGCTTTCCCCGCAACCAAACGGGTTTTGGGATGGAGCCGAAGCTGCTTCACGGTGAAGGTAAGGGGTTGCTTGCTGCGGTTCAAAACGGTGATTGCCCGCTCGCCAAAGTACGACCGTTCAATGAGCAACACGTTGTTTGATAGGGCCTTGGTGGTGGTACTTCCGTAGGCCAAAACCGGGGATTTTTGACGGAAACGGGCCAGTTTGGCTACTTCTTTGCGGAGGGCGTCTTCTTCCGGCGTGTAGTTTTTGAACTTCATGGGCCGGCGGTTGTCCGGGTCGTTGGCGCCGGGCATGCCGTATTCGTCGCCGTAATAGACCACCGGAATGCCGGGGACCGTGAAGTTAAACGCATGCATCATCGCCAATTTTTGGTAGGCCGACGCTGCAGGCGTGCCAATTTTGCGGGTGTAACCGGCCGCCTTGGTGTCTTCGTCCAGACGCACATCTCCGCTGGCCAAGGAAATAAATCGCGGCTTGTCTTGGTTGCCGCTGATATTTCCCATCAGGTGGTGGTGGCCGTAAGCGGTCAAGCTGGCATCCAGCACTTCCTTCAGGCGGGGGGCGTCTGTGTTGAGGTTGGCGCAGAATCCCAGCGCGGCGTCGTAGAGGTTGAAGTCGAATTGGGCGTCCATCAGGCCGCTGCCCAAATAGCTGGCAATCAGCTCCGGAGATCCGTAGGTTTCGCCAATCTGGTAGAGGCGTTGGTTCCGCGGGGCGGCTACTTGGTGCTTCAGTTTTTGGGTCAGCGTGCGCCAGTAGAGGTTGGCCACATGCTTGGTGGCGTCGTGCCGGTAGCCGTCAAAGCCGTAGTCCCGCACCCACACCAGCGCGGAGTCCGTCAGTGCAGCGACGGCTTCGGGGTTTTCCGTGTTGACATCGGGCAGGAAGGTGTCGAACCAGGTGGTCAGGCGGTATTCGTCCCATTTTTCGGTGTTCAACGTGGAGTCCGGCAGGTAGAGGGAGTTGAACCATTCCGGACGCGCGCGGTACACCGGATGCTCTTGGTGGACGTGGTTGCCGACGTAGTCCAGCAGGACGTTGAGGTTGCGGTTGTGGGCGCTGGCCAAGGTGTTTTGGACCTGTTCCGGGCGGGCGAAGCGGGCGTCCGGTTGGGTGTTGGAGGCGGGCCAGTAGCCGTGGTAGGCGGAAAATTTGGTAGTGGGCACGGTTTTGTTCCATAAGCCCCAAGCCCCTTGCGGATTGCGGGCAATCGGCGACAGCCAAACGGTGTTGAAACCGAGGTCCTCGAAAAAGCCCTTCTGAATGGCCCACGTGACGCCGTCCAGGTCGCCGCCATGGAAATCCGCCTGGGGCAATACATCGGAGCGGCGAAGCGGTTTGTCGTTGCTGGGATCCCCGTTGGCAAATCGGTCCACCATCAAGAAATACAGGGTGGCGGCTTCCCAGTCGTGCCGGTGCAGGAGGTCGCCTTGCAGGAGGACGCGTCCTTTTTCCAACGGGATCAACAGGTCGTTGCTGCGTCGGTGTTGGTTGGCCGTGTACACCCGCACGAAGCTGCGATCCAAGTCTTCGGCTTCTTCGGGCAGGTGAATGCGGACGCCGCTTGGGGTACGTACCACGGACGCTTCCGGGAGCAGGTGATTTTCCCACAAGACCCAAACGTTTTGGTCTTTGGGCACGGCGGACAAGGTCAGCACCGTTCCCGATTCGTTGACCGTCTTGGTGTGGATCTGTTTGGCTCGTTTGCCGGGGCGGGAAATCGTCAAGGTGTTGTTATAACCGCCGATGCCGTTGGGCACGGCGCGGGAATTGGCGGGGTCGAGCATTTCGACGCCATTCACAACAAATTTGTATTCGTGGTTGCCCGGAAACAAGGGTAAACGTAAGGTCCACAAGCTATCCCCGCGTTCCAAAGCGTTGGCCGTGCGGTTCCACGAGTTGAATGTCCCGATGACGTGTACGGCTCCGGCTTCCCAAGCGGAGTCTCCGGATTCACGCGGGTACGTAAAGGTGTGCCACTGGGCTCCGTTGGCAAACAGGACCAAGTCGAAGGAGGCCCCGTCCATCCAAAAATGCGCCACGTCCACCGCTTTTTCCAAGGCCCCAGTCACCCGGTAAACGGCGCTGTCTTCCTTGTAGGTGGCGGTGAGTCCGGCCGGCCATACCACCGAATCCACCTCGTTGGGCTCCAAAAAATAGTCCCCGGTGTAGATGGCGGTTTGCCCTGCTTGGAGCAGTACGGGCGTCATCAATCCGACGGTCTCGTCTCCGTCTCCGGGGTTCCATCCGGCAGGGTCTGGGGAGCATGCGGCGGCAGCCAGGAAGGCGGCGGCAGCGGGAAGAGCGAAGCGGTTTTTCATGCCAGCGGGAAGGGGCCAGGGGTTAAAGCGACGGAAATTTACAACGCAATCCGCAGGGTTTCTCCCGAGGGCACGGTATAGGATTGGGTGCCCACGCCAAAGGCCGTGGAAGGCCCAGAAACGACGGTTACGGCCAGTTCGCCCGGGGCCAGTTCCACGCGGAGATGCGCGCCGCGCCACACCAGTTGGAAGGCCAAACGGCTCCATGCTGCCGGCAAAGCCGGCGCGAAGGTGAGGTTTTCGCCTACCAAACGCATGCCGCCAAACCCGTGGACCACACTCATCCAGGCGCCGCCCATCGCTGTGACGTGCAGCCCTTCGCGGACTTCGTGGTTGTAGTCGTCCAGGTCCAGCCGCGCGGTACGCAGGTAGAAGGCGTAGGCTTGGTCGGCGTAGCCCAGGCGGGTGGCCAAGATGGTATGGACGCTGGGGCTCAACGAGCTCTCGTGAACGGTGAAGGGTTCGTAAAAGTCAAAGTGGCGGCGCAGCACATCGCGGTCTGTGCGGTCTTCGAAGAAGAACATGCCTTGCAAGGTGTCTGCTTGCTTGATGTAGGGCGACCGCAAAATGCGGTCCCAGCTCCATTTTTGGTTGATGGGGCGCTGGGCGGGGTCCAGCTGGGCCACCGGCACCAGGTCTTTGTCCAAAAACCCGTCTTGTTGCAAGAAAAGCTGCTTTTCTTCCCAGTACGGGTAGTACATCTGGCGGTGGATGGCGTCCCACTGGGCCAATTCTTCGGTTTCCCGGAAGTCGATTTTGGTTGCAATGCGCGCGTAGTCCGACGGATGGTGTTCCTTGACGTAGGCGGCACATTCCGCGGCGTATTCCAAGCACCACGCCGCCATGAAATTGGTGTAGTAGTTGTTGTTGACGTTGTTTTCGTACTCGTTGGGTCCGGTAACGCCCAGCATGACGTAGGCCTTACGGTGGTCCGACCAGTTCACGCGTTGCGCCCAGAATCGGGCAATGCCCACCAGCACCTCCAACCCGTATTCGGCCAAGTAGGCGCGGTCCAAGGTGTAGCGGATGTAGGTGTAAATGCCGTAGGCGATGGCTCCGTTGCGGTGGATTTCCTCAAAGGTGATTTCCCATTCGTTGTGGCACTCTTCCCCGTTCATGGTGACCATGGGGTAGAGGGCCGCTCCGTTGGTAAATCCGAGCTTGGCGGCGTTTTCGATGGCCTTGTCCAGGTGCTTGTAGCGGTAAACGAGCAAGTTGCGAGCCACTTGGGGGTCGGCACTGGCCAAGTAAAACGGCAGGCAGTAGGCCTCGGTGTCCCAGTAGGTGGACCCTCCGTACTTCTCGCCGGTAAATCCTTTCGGCCCGATATTCAAGCGTTCGTCGACGCCCGTAAACGTTTGCAGAAGGTGAAAAATATTAAAACGGATGCCTTGTTGCGCGGCATCGTCGCCTTCAATAACAATGTCTGCGGTGTCCCATTTGGCCCGCCATGCTTGGACGTGTTCTGCCAGAAGGGCCTCGAAGCCGACGGCTGCAGCCTCCTGCGCCCGCTCCGCGGCGCGCTCGGCCACCGCTTCGCGGGGCGCGTTGAAGGAAGACACAA
>JBILEM010000095.1:0-5941 GCA_044352085.1 Schleiferiaceae bacterium | reverse complement strand
GCATCGAAGACACGGATCCGCAGCGGTCCAAGCCGGAATTTGCCGAAGCCATCGTGGAAGATTTGAAGTGGCTGGGCCTATTGTGGGACGGTCCGGCGATCCACCAGTCCCAGCGGTACGCAGCGTACGAAGAGGCTTTGGCCCGGCTCAAGACGGAGGGGCTGCTTTTTGCCTGCCGGTGCACCCGAAAAGATTTAGCAGCCGCCGTGGAAAATGCGGTGCGCGCTCCGCATGCCGAGGACCTCAGCGCGCCGGTCTATCCGGGTACTTGTTCCCGTTTGGGGCTCCCGTTGGAGGGACCGGTGGTGCTGCGGGCTTACCCCGAAGGATTTCCGCTGCGCCGGGCCGACGGGGCCTACACCTACACCTTGGCGGTGGTGGTGGACGACGCGGCTATGGGAATCACGGAGGTGGTTCGCGGTGCGGACTTGGAAGACGCCACCCCGCACCAGGAAGGACTTTTTAAGGCCTTGGGCCCTATTCCCCCCGTCTACCGCCACGTTCCCCTGTGGATGGGCCCCGACGGCCACCGCTTGAGCAAGCGCCACGGGTCGGTGGCGGTGAGGGATTGGCGGCAGGCAGGCCGTTCGGCGGAGGAGCTGGTGGGCCGGTTGGCTTGGGGACTGGGGTTGCTGCCGGAGTACCGACCGGTGCGACCCGAGGAACTTTTGGATTCCTTTTTGTGGGAAAAGGTGCGCAAATCGCCGGTACCCGCGTCGGACTATTTACCTTTGGTCCCATGATCAAATCCATGACCGGTTTTGGCCGGCACAAAGCCACAGCAGGTGCCCTGTCCGCCACGGTAGAAATCCGTTCCGTCAACAGCAAACAGCTGGACCTTTCCCTGCGAATGCCCTCTTCCTTGCGGGAGTTTGAATACGCCACGCGAAAGCACCTTGCCGATGGCGTAGAGCGCGGAAAGGTGGACGTCTACGTCCAGCTGGAAGCGGTGGCCGACGCGCCCGTGGCTCCCGTGCTCAATGCCCCCTTGATTGGGGCCTACATGGAGCAACTGCGCGCTTTGTGCCCGCAGAGCCACCCGTCGGAGGCGGAATTGCTGGCCATGGCACTGCGCTTGCCCGAAGCCACCCGCAGCCCGGTGGAAGACAAATCCATGGAGGAATGGGCGGTTGTTTCCGAAGCCCTGGAAGGCGCTTTGGCGGCTTTTCAGCAGTTTCGCCTGGACGAAGGCCAAGCCTTGGCCACGGACTTGTTGACCCATGTGGGCACTATTGAACAGGCGCTCCATGGAGTGCCGAGGTACGAGTCGGAACGCATCCAAGCGGTGAAAGAGCGCTTGCTACGGGGCCTGGAGGGGATGGATTACAACCACGACCGCTACGAGCAAGAGTTGATTCATTACCTGGAGAAACTGGACATCAACGAGGAAAAGGTGCGGCTGCAGGCCCACCTGGACTACTTCCGGACCACCTTGAAAGAGGGTCAAGGCCGCAAACTGGGCTTTATTGCTCAGGAAATGGGCCGCGAAATCAACACCTTGGGCTCCAAGGCCAACCACGCCGAAATGCAAAAATTGGTGGTGGGCATGAAAGAGGACCTGGAGAAAATCAAAGAACAGGTACTCAACGTTTATTAATCCCCCCTTTCCCTATCCTTCTACCTTTGTTGCATGGAATCCCAGCACTTTAACACCCTCACCATTCACGGCGGCCAGCATCCCGACCCCAGCACGGGAGCGGTTATGCCCCCGATTTACCAAACGTCTACCTACGCCCAGTCCGCCCCCGGGGTGCACCAGGGATACGAGTACAGCCGCACCCAAAACCCCACCCGCCATGCCTTGGAGCGGGCGTTGGCCTCCATCGAAGGGGGCACCCACGCCATGGCTTTTGGCAGCGGGTTGGCAGCGGTAGATGCCGTTTTGAAATTGCTGCAACCCGGCGACGAAGTCATCAGCACGTCGGACTTGTACGGAGGGACCTACCGCTTGTTCACCAAGGTGTACGCCGGATTTGGGTTGAATTTTCACTTTTCCCCCATGCAGGACGAGGCCGAGGTGCGCGCGTTGGTAACGCCGAAAACCAAGGTCCTTTGGGTGGAAACCCCCACCAATCCCATGCTGAATACCATCGATATTGCGGCCATGGCCCGCATTGCGGCGGAGTGCGGTGCGTGGCTGGTGGTAGACAATACCTTCGCAACCCCGTATTTTCAGCGTCCGTTGGAACTGGGCGCGCACATCGTGTTGCACAGCGCTACCAAGTATTTGGGCGGCCACTCCGACGTGGTGCTGGGAGCGTTGGTGGTGAAAGACCCCGCGCTGGCGGAGCGGTTGTATTTTATTCAAAACGCCTCGGGCGCGGTTTGCGGCCCCATGGACAGCTTTTTGGTGCTTCGCGGCATCAAGACCCTGCATGTGCGGATGGACCGCCACCAGTCCAATGCCCAGGCCCTTTTGCCCTTTTTGTCGAACCACCCCGCGGTGGAAAAGGTGTACTACCCCGGATTTGGCGGCATGATTTCCTTTGTGGTGCGCGGCAACGACTTGGCTACGGCGTCGCGTGTGGCTTCGGCAATGCGCGTCTTCACCCTTGCGGAGAGTTTGGGCGGTGTGGAATCCCTCGTCGGCCATCCCGCGACCATGACCCATGCCTCCATTCCCAAAGACCAGCGCGAGGCGGTGGGCGTCACCGACGGCTTGCTGCGCTTGAGCGTCGGAATTGAAGATGTTCGGGACCTGCAAAACGATTTGAACCAAGCACTTTCGCTACTTTAGCACCATGGCTGATAAATTTGCTGTCATTGGATTGGGCCAGTTCGGCTCGGCCATTGCAAAAAAACTGGCGGAGAAAGGGGCTGAAATTTTGGCCATCGACTCCGATCCGGAAAAGGTAGAGAGCATTCGGGACTACGTTACCTACGGCGTTACGTTGGATGCCACGTCGCGACCGGCGTTGGAATCCCAAAACATTGCGGCCATGGATGCCGTAGTCGTCTCCATTGGTCAAAACTTTGAATGCACCATGCTCACCGTGGTGCAGTTGCAGTCCTTGGGAGTCAAGCGATTGATGGCTCGGGCGCAGGGGGAAACCCAACGGCGCATCCTGACCAAATTGGGCGTGGAAGAAATCCTTTCTCCGGAGGAGGAAGTTGGAAAGAACGTGGCCGAACGGCTTATTACGCCCGGCATGCTGATGGCCGTGCAACTGCCAGACAACTACGAAATTGTGGAGGTGGAAGCCCCAAAAAGCACGGTTGGCCGCTCGTTGGAAGACATTGGCCTGGCCAAAAAATACAAGCTGAGCTTGGTTACGTTGTTGCGCAAGACCAACGGCGACCACCACATCATGGGCGTTCCCGAACAAGAAACGGTGGTGGAACCCAACGATTTGATGGTGGTTTTTGGAACCACCAAGGACGTGGAGCGCTTCATCCACATCAACGCTTAAACCAGCCAACATGCGCATTCTTACGGGGATACAGAGCTCCGGTCGCCAGCATTTGGGCAACCTGCTGGGGGCCATTTTGCCGGCCATCCAAATGGCCAACGAGGGCACCAACGAGTCGTTCTTGTTTATTGCGGACCTGCATTCTTTGACCACCGTGAAGGATCCGGTGCTGCGCAAGGAAAACCTGCAGGCTACGGCAGCAGCCTGGCTGGCCTGTGGGCTGGACACGTCGAAAACCGTATTTTACGCCCAGAGCCACGTGCCCCAGTGTACCGAGTTGACGTGGTACCTGAACTGTTTCACGCCCTACCCCATGCTGGCCAATGCGCACAGTTTCAAGGACAAGTCGGACAAGCTGTCCGACGTGAACGCCGGGCTTTTTGACTACCCCGTACTGATGGCTGCGGATATTCTGCTGTACGACGCCCAGTGGGTGCCGGTGGGCAAGGACCAACGCCAGCACCTTGAAATCACCCGGGACATTGCGTCGGCCGTAAACCACCACGTAGGCACGGATGTGTTCGTCCTCCCCGAGGCCCGCATCGACGAGCAGGTGATGACCATCCCCGGGACCGACGGCCAAAAAATGAGCAAGTCGTACAAGAACGTGGTGGATGTTTTCTTGCCGGAAAAGGAACTCAAAAAGCAAATCATGGGGATTGTAACCGACGCCACGCCGCTGGAATCCCCCAAGGACCCCGAAAAGTGCAACGTTTTCCAGCTGTACCGGTTGGTGGCTTCCCCGGAGCAAACGGCCGATTTGGCCGGCCGGTACCGCGCCGGAGGACTGGGATACGGGCATGCCAAGACCGAGTTGTTGGGGGTGCTTTTGGACCGATTTGCCGAAGAACGCCGCCGTTTTGACTCCTTTATGGCCGACCCTGCTGCCGTGGATGCGGCGCTTCAACAAGGCGCCCAGAAAGCTTCGGCCGTGGCCGACGCCACCCTACTCCGCGTCCGCCAGGCGCTGGGCTTCGCCTGAGGCTGCCCACTCCGATGCCGAAATTTCCCCGCGCATGACCGCCACCAGCGGCAGCAAAACTTCCTGTTCAAAGGTTTCGATTTCCGCGCGTCCAAGGATGGAATTCCCTTGGAACGTGAGCCAAATGGGTTCGGCCCGGGGGGTGCGCAGGGACTGAATTCCGGCCCGAATGGGTTCGTCGGAATCCGGGTATTGCTTCCGGTACATCCAGGCGTAGGTCATAAGTTGCAAGGCCTTGCTTCCTTTGTCGGGCACAAAGAGCACCTGCCAGTCGTTGACCTCGAGCTGTTTCGGATCCACTTTCCCGGTTTTTAAATCCAAAATGGCCAATCCCTCATCGGTGCGCTCCAGCCGGTCGGCTTTTCCCTTGAAATAAACGGGGCCTCTGGCGGTCTCCAAGGCTGCGGTCAAAGGGACTTCGACCCCAGCTAAGGACCAGGTTTCCCCGCGTTCCTGAGCCTGTTGAATGCGGTCGGCCTCTGCGGAAAGCAGCTCGCGGAGCAGGGTAGATCCCACGCCGTACGCCAGTGCGTTTTTGCCGGTTTCGACTTGTCCTCCGGGGTATTCTTCTTTCAGGGACTCGGCCATCCACGCGGCCCATTGGGCGTCGGTGGGGCGCAGGGTTTGGGGCGCGGGATCCGCTTCAAAGGCCTGGTACGCCAACTCGTGGGTTTTGTGCACCAAGTTGCCAAAGAGGGCGTCGTCCATCCGCTCCTTGGGCTCGTCCTCCGGTCGGATTTGCAGGAGGTATTCCCGGTAGAAGGCTTCGGGATCCCGCAAAAACTGCGACAATTTGCTGGGCGACAGCGCCGTTTTGGGCGAAGCAAACCGGGTTTCCAAGGTTTCCAGGGCCTCGGGGGAAGGGCTCCAAACGGCCGGGCGCACCATGCTGTTGGGACCCAGCGGAACAAACCGAAAATCGCTGGTCCAGGACTGGGGGGAATGGGGTTTCAGCTCAATGCGCAGTTGGTGCAAGTACCGGCTGGGCTCGCCTCCGCCGGTGGCATCGGCGTCGGTGTTGTAAATCAGGCGAATATGTTCCGGACGCTGAAGCAGTCGGTAAAAGTGGTAGGCGTTGATGGCTTCGCGTTCGTGCGGCATGGGCAGCCCCAATTCCGAGCGGACCGACCAAGGAATCCAACCCAAGTCGCCGCGGGCGGGCGGAAGCACCCCTTCGTTCGCTCCCACTACCAAAACGGCTTCGAAGTCCAGCAAGCGGGTTTCCAATAGCCCCATGATTTGCAATCCCGCGAGCGGTTCGCCCAGAAGATCGAGGGGTTCTTCGCGGAAGTGGGATTGGAGCAGCAGCCGGACCGCGCGCCACGTAGGACGCAGGCCATGCACCGCTAAACGCTCCGCCATCGAGCGAACCACGGAGGCCAGGGATTGCGCAGCGGACCGTTCCCAGTCCCGCAGGAAGGCATGCGCGCTCCCCGCTTCCAGGCTCTCAGCGGCCCGAAGCAGCCATTTTTCCAGATCGTCGGTGGGTTCCAGGAGGTCCAGTCCGGGCAGGTCTCCCAGAGCGGTAGCATCGCGAAGGTGCTCCACG
>JBILEM010000094.1:0-5960 GCA_044352085.1 Schleiferiaceae bacterium | reverse complement strand
GCACAAGCATTTACCACGTGGTTTCTTCCAATCAAAGCGCTCAAGCTTCAGGGAAAAGTGATAACGGTTCAAGTGCCTTCCAAATTTACCTACGAGTGGTTGGAAGCCCACTACATCAAACTTCTAAAATCTGCCATTACCAAAGAATTGGGCGAAGATGCCAAGTTGGTGTATTCCATTATTATGGAAAACACCTACGGCAACAGCGAACCCCAGTCGTTGAAGATTCCTTCTACCAACCGTCCCCCCATTCAAAATCCGCAGGTATCCATGCCGGTGGAAATTGGCGGAGTCGAGGGGATTCGGAATCCGTTTGTGATCCCGGGACTGAAAAAGGTCCATGTGGAGAGCCAGCTGAATCCCAACTACACGTTTGACAATTACATCGAAGGGGACTGCAACCGCCTGGCTCGTTCTGCCGGATATGCGGTTGCCAACAAACCGGGAGGTACCTCGTTCAACCCTTTGTTGATCTACGGAGGAGTCGGTTTGGGCAAAACCCATTTGGCCCACGCCATTGGCATCGAAATCAAGGACCGCTACCCCGAGAAAACCGTTCTCTACGTTTCAGCCGAGCGGTTTACGCAGCAGTTCATTGACTCCATCCGCAACAACACCAAGAACGATTTTGTGCACTTCTACCAAATGATCGACGTACTGATCATGGACGATGTGCAGTCGTTTAGCGGGAAGGAAAAGACCCAAGACGTTTTCTTTGAAATCTTTAACCACTTGCATCAGAGTGGAAAACAGGTGGTATTGACGTCCGACCGCGCACCTGTGGATTTGCAAGGCATGGAACAACGCCTCCTTTCTCGCTTCAAGTGGGGATTGAGCGCAGATCTGCAAAAGCCTGACCTGGAGACGCGTATTGCCATATTGCGCAAGAAATTATACACCGACGGCATCGAGATGCCTGAAGATGTAGTCGAATATTTGGCTTACTCCATCCACTCCAGCGTTCGCGAACTGGAGGGTGCTTTGATTTCCTTGTTGGCCCAGTCTTCTTTGAACAAGAAGAAAATCACGGTTGAACTGGCCAAGCAGATGATTGACAAGTTTGTCAAGAACACTTCCCGCGAGCTTAGCATTGATTACATCCAAAAGGTGGTCTGCGATTATTTCGACATGCCCACGGAGTTGCTCAAAAGCAAGACCCGCAAACGGGAGATTGTGCAAGCACGCCAATTGACCATGTTTTTTGCTAAGCAACTGACAAAGAGCTCTTTGGCTACTATTGGAGCGCAGTGTGGAAACAAGGACCACGCCACCGTTCTTCATGCCTGCCGCACTGTGAACAACTTGTCTGAGACCGACAAGCGTTTCCGGACCTATGTGGATGAACTCCGCAAAAAGCTGACCCTGGTTTAAGTGCTTGTTCTGGTCCCGACTTTTTTGGGCCCTGCAGCGGCTTCGGACCTCTTTCCTGAGAAGATACAGGAAACCATTCGAACCACCCGCGTTTACATTGCAGAGAACGCCAAGACGGCTCGTCATCACCTCAAAGCCATTTGTCCCGAAATTTCCTTGCCCAGTTTGGTGGTTCATGAATTGAATAAGCACCAGCCGGAACAAGGCATTCGGGAGTTTCTGCAACCGGCATTGGAAGGTGAAACCGTGGCTTTGATTTCCGAAGCAGGGGTTCCCGGTGTGGCAGACCCCGGCGCCCTGGTGGTGGCCGAAGCACACCGTTTGGGAATACGCGTTGTTCCGTTGGTTGGCCCTTCCTCCCTCCTGCTTGCCCTTATGGCCAGTGGGTTAAATGGACAACAATTTGCCTTCAACGGGTACCTCCCGGTTGAACCCGGTCCCCGCAAAAAAATGTGGGCGCACTTGGAGCAAAAGTCCGCCGGCAACACCCCCCTTCCTTCGGCCCAATTGCTGATCGAAACCCCTTACCGAAACACAGCCACGTTCGAATCCGCTCTGCAGTCCCTGCGCCCGGACACCTACCTCTGCATTGCTATGGACCTCACCACCGAAACCGAATGGATCAAAACCCTGCGCATTTCGGAATGGAAAAAAGCGCCCGCGCCCAATTTGCAGAAACGGCCGTGTATTTTTATCCTTCAAGCAGCGTCCGGTCGTCGCGTGTAGTGAGACGCGCGTTTACTTACTTGCTGTTTTAGTTGAAGGGATGCTTTCCTTGCCTACCAGATACGCGGGTTGCCCCGGAATGAATCCACAACCCGCAATCTTTGTACAAATCCCTACAATTAACACCTTTCTAGCGTTCCGTCTCGTTTTGAGGCAGTCAATTTCATCATCCGGGGCCTTACACGTGTCAACAATGCAGTGATGGGCTATTTAGATCTAAAGGGTTTGTTCAATCTTCACCCCCTGGCTGGCACGCCACCGTCGAAAAATCTGAATGACGGACACCGGGGATTCCAAATGGGGCGTGTGACCGTTGTGGGGCTTGACCAAGAGAATTGAGCCCGGCATGGCCCGCTGCAGTTCCACCCCCGAAGAGAGGGGAATCAACTGGTCGTTGGCGCCCCACACCAAAACCGTTGGGATTCCTTGGGGAAGAAGCATGGATCGGATTTCCGGTTCCCTCCTTTTGAGTACACGCAGCAAGGAGCGCTGGGCCGTAGGATTTTTCTGAACCATGGCATCCAGCATCTTTTGGCTGAGGGATTCCGGTATTTTTACGTTTTGGCTAAAGGTCAAGCGGAGCAGCAGCGGAAGGTCGCTCGGCGCAGACGGGACCAAAACGTGTTCAATAGGCTTGCCTGCTTCCCGTTCTACGTCGTTAAGTACAGTTCTGGGAAAGAAAGGATTAAGCGGATCTATCAAAAGCATGGCTTTCACGCGGTCCGGCCCCATTTTTTGGGCCAACGCCAAAGAAACCAAGCCCCCGTAGGAATGACCGGCCAATCGAAATCGCCGCACCCCAAGGACGTCGAGCAGGGACTCCAGTTTGGCAGCTTGGTCCAAGGGCATCAGCGCCGTGTCCGGACCATTGCTTTGTCCAAAAAACAGCATGTCCGGAATGATCACGAAGGAGGAATCCGCCAAGGCGAGGGCCTGGGGTTCCCATTGGGCTGCTGGAAAAGGGCCAAATCCATGGATTAATAAGAGCGTGTCTGGACCTTGGCCAATGGTTCGGTACACCAGCGTGTCTTGTCCGTTTAGAAATACCTGGCGCTTGGAGCCTGCCCAGTCGTACAATCGCTCGGTAGACTGCGATACAGCCTCCTGCGGCTGGCAGCCGGCACCCAGTAACCCCAAAAACAACCCAAAAACCAGCGCGAAAGCCGCAGATCCGCGTTGGATGGGCGCCGAGCAACGGCCCTTGGGTAACAAACGCATGGAATTCAAGGTATACACAGTGAAAGTCGGTTGTTTCTACCAAGGTACTCCCAAATTGCGTGATGTACCTTTGGTCCATGGATTTTAGGCATTCATTGGGCGACCCTTCGGACACGGTGGTGGCTGTGGGCACCGCGGTAGGACAAGGGGCTTTGGCGGTGATTCGCGTCAGCGGCCCGCGTGCTTGGGAGTGTGTAGGGGCCTTTTTCCAACCGGCGAACCGCCTACCGTGGGTGGAGCAACGTCCTCGAACTGCTCACTTTGGCGCCTTTTTGGACGCCCACGGCGCGTTGTTGGACGAGGTGGTGGCGGTGGGCTACCGCGGCCCCGCCTCCTACTCCGGAGACGACGTCGTCGAGCTGAGTTTCCACGGTTCCCCTTACATCGTGCGGACGGCCCTTTCGCAGCTGATCCACCAGGGATGCCGGTTGGCTGAACCCGGTGAGTTTACCCGCCGGGCTTTTTTGAACGGCAAATTGGACCTGAGCCAGGCCGAGGCCGTGGCAGACATTATTGCATCCGAAAGTGCTGCCGGCCACGCCCTTGCCTTTCGCCAGCTCAAAGGTTCGGTTAGCCGTCGAATGGACGATTTGCGCACCGAACTGATTGATACCACCGCCTTGCTGGAATTGGAACTCGACTTTTCCGAAGAAGACGTGGAATTTGCCTCCCGCGAGCGGTTGCTGGAGCTTCTGAATCGCCTGCAGGAAGAAATTGGGCAATTGGTGAGCACCTTTGGCTTGGGTCAAGCCCTTAAAGAAGGCGTCCCAACAGCCCTGCTGGGCGAACCCAACGCCGGCAAAAGCACCTTGCTCAACGCATTGCTCCGCGAAGACCGGGCTCTGGTCAGCGCCATTCCCGGAACCACGCGCGACACCGTGGAGGAACGTTTTTCTGCCGGGGGCGTGCTTTTTCGGCTGGTTGACACCGCCGGAATTCGGGAGACCGACGAGACCATTGAACGACTGGGCATTGACCGCTCGATGGACGCCGCCAAAAAAGCTGCATTGCTTGTTTTGGTGGTGGACGCTACCCGGTGGAACGAGGACCCCGCCCCCACCCAAGCCCTGTGGGTACAGCTAGCGGAGTGGAACCCCGACGGCCATCGGTTGCTGGTTTTCAACAAATCCGACCTCGCCGCCCCCAACCAAGTTCCCACGCATGCTTTGGTTTTGTCTGCTGCACGTAGCAAGGGATTGGAGGCCTTGGAGCAGGCGTTGGCCGACTGGGTCCAGCAGCACCCGGCTTTTGGGGCAGACACGGTGGTTTCCCATGCCCGGCACGCGGCGGCCCTGCGGGCCGCCGCAGACAGCCTCCACCAAGCCGAGTCCGCCTTGCGCGCCGGCCTGAGCGGGGAACTGGTGGCCGTGGACCTGCGCGACTCCCTTCGGCACCTGGGCTCCATCACCGGCCAAGTGGTGGCAGACGACCTTTTGAGCTCGATTTTCAGTCGGTTTTGCATTGGGAAATAAGCCCCACCTCCTACTCCCATTAAATTCTAAACATAAAAAAAGCGCCCCGTTGGGGGCGCTTTTCTTTGCTACCTAGAAATCCGAAATCACGGGCTTACCAGATTGACGCTCAAATTGATGTAAAACGGATTGCCCAACGAGTTGCTCAAGGCGTAGGGATCGTCGCGCAGCAAACCGAAGGCCCGGTAAATTTCGTCGCCGTCAACCAACCGATCCACTTCGTAGCGGTAATTGATGCGGTAGCCAGCTTGCAAAGACAACCATACGAAATTCTTCAAGGAGCATTCGTACATCACCCGGGCGCGAATTTCGCCGCGTCGGATCTCCCATTCCTCTCCGCGAAGGTCAAATGCCGCACTGGGTGAAGAATCGGGATTTTTCCACAAACGGTACGACTGCCCTTCCAACTCAAAGCCGGCAAAGAGCAGGTTTCGGGGATTCACGGCGTACCGAACGTGCGCGCGTGCTGGGAAGAGCATCTCAACGCCCCACTTGTTGCGGGCATCGGTGGCGTTGTAAAGAACCACAGGAATGTAGTTGAGCTCGCCCACCCGGTAGGTCCGCGCCACCCCAACGCCCCATTGCTTCTTCTCCGAAGGACGTCGGCCGTAAATCAAGGCTGCCGAGTACTTCAGGTAGCGAGCGGGTTGCAGGGAAAGTCCGTAAGTGCCGCTCATATCTGTAGACCCTTGGAACAAAACGAACGACTTCTGATTCAAAGGTTTGAAGACCGTCGTGTTGATTCCCGCGGTGCGCAGTCCGTGTTGGGACAGGGTTTGATTCAACGGATTGGTCAAATTGTCCGGGTCCGTAAAACGGTACTGGGTATTCCAGTAGTTGGCACCCATTTGCCACACCAAATAGGTCTTGGACACCACCGGAATGTTGCACGCCAGACGCAGTCCGTCTGTGCTCCGGGTGGTGGCGTTCTCAGCGGCAAAGGGAGAATTTCCCGCAACCGTTGGATTGGTAAGGGCTCCAGCCTGAACCGAGTAAGGCGTCTGAAAGTCGTAGCCAATGGAAATCAGCTTCGCAGGGCTCAATCCTTCGATTTTGGGACTGCAAAAGCGCTTCGCGCCTGCATCTGCAAAACCGACATTGGAATAATCAAATTCCTCTTCGGTGGTGTCGGTTTGCGCAAAAGCAGTATTTCCAGCCAGCGCAACGGCTACC
>JBILEM010000093.1:0-5961 GCA_044352085.1 Schleiferiaceae bacterium | reverse complement strand
GGCAGGCCGGAGGGGCGCTCAGCGGGTGCCATCGCCAAAGAACAACGAAATGGGGGAGTTCGCCTCCAGTCCCATCAAGGAAGCGGCGGTGTTGGCGCGGGTGTCGGGTTCGGCCAGGCCAATTTCCAGGTAAGAACCGCGGTTGTAGCGCAAAAAGAGATCGCCAGGCTTGCCGGCTGCGCGCAAACTTTCCGGCCACCGGGTCACTTTGCGGCCGCGCACAATGGCTCCGATGGGGCGGCCTTGGGCCAGGTCTTCCAGCCAGCCGCGGGTGGCGTTGGTGACGGCGTTTCCGTAGTGGTCCACAAACTGGACGTAGCATTCGGCGGTTTTCGAAGTCAATACCCGCGGGGGCACCGGCTGCATGGCCTTCCACGTCGCGAGCGGGGTGCCCAGGTCGGACAAGGGATGGCCTTTGGCCAAGCGGGCGGCGGCCCAGGCAACGGCCTCGGCGGGGTGCACGTCGTCGGTTCGGTTGGGGATCTGCAGGCGCACCAAGGAGTCCGGGGGAAGGTCGGGGCGGATCAGGGCCATGCCGCCGTGGTTCATACCCACAAAAAAGTGGCCGTCGGCCGCATAGGCCATGGGGAAAACGTCGGCGGAAGGAGCGCTGTCCACCAGCACCACGTGGACGGTGCCCGGGGGGTAGTGGTGGTAGCTCAAACGCACAATGTAAGCGGCATCCAGGTGGTTGCGCGGCGGTACCGCGTGGGTGATGTCCACCACCGGCACGGAAAATCCCAGCCGGATCATCTCCGTCCAGACCGCCCCCAAGAGGGCGGCGCCGTCGGGATCCTTGGGTCCAAAATCCGTGGTGAGGGTTATCATGGGGATGCCGTACTTTTGTCTCCGTAAAGGTACCGATTCCCCCTTGATTGAGACGTCTATTTCCTTGGAAGATGCCGACCCCTCCGTGGTGTTTGGCGCCAACAATGCGTATTTGAATCAACTTCGTGCGTATTTCCCCAAAGTCAAGCTGGTGGCCCGCGGGCAAGACGTCAAATTGTCGGGCGATCCCACCGACGTGGCCCAGCTGGAAGAAAAGCTGCACCTGATTTTGTTGCATGTGCAGCGTTTTCAGGTGCTCACCGAAGCCCAGGTAGACCGCATTGTGCAAGAAACGGGGCCGGAGGTGCTGCAGCAAATGGCCGCCCACGACGAGGTCATCGTGCACGGGGTCAACGGGATTTTGGTGAAAGCCCGGACCGCCAACCAACGCAAGATGGTGGAGGCCCTGCAGGAAAACGACATGCTTTTTGCCCTGGGGCCTGCGGGAACTGGAAAAACCTACACCGCCGTGGCCTTGGCCGTGCGCGCCCTCAAAAACAAAGAAGTACGGCGGATTGTCCTCACCCGTCCGGCCGTGGAAGCCGGCGAAAACCTGGGATTCTTGCCCGGGGACATGAAGGAAAAGCTGGACCCCTACTTGCAACCTTTGTACGACGCCCTTCGGGACATGATTCCGTCGGAACGCCTGGCGCAGTACCTGGAGAACCGCACCATCGAGATTGCGCCGCTGGCCTTTATGCGGGGCCGCACCCTGGATAACGCGTTCGTGATCCTGGACGAGGCCCAAAACACCACGCCCGCCCAAATCAAAATGTTCCTCACCCGGATGGGGCGCAACGCCCGGTTTATCATCACGGGAGACCCCACCCAGCGCGATCTTCCCCGCCAAGTTCCCAGTGGACTGCCGGAAGCCCTGCGCATCATCGATCGCATCGAGGGCATTGCCCGCGTGGACCTCAACGAGCGTGACGTGGTGCGCCATCCGCTGGTGCGCCGCATCATTAACGCCTACGACCGGTTGGAGCAATCCCGCCAAAACGCCGGTTCCGCGAATCCTTCTGCGCCCGCTGGCGAGCCCGCCCCTGCGTCCGAGTCCGCCCCCGCATCGGCTCCGGCAACCGAAACCCCCTCATCCCCCGAAAAGCCCTGATTATGCTCAACCTCGGACAATCCGACTTTTACCGCGGCAAGGTTCGCGACGTGTACACCTTGGAAAACGGACTGCTCGCCATTGTGGCGTCGGACCGCTTGTCGGCCTTTGACGTGGTACTGGCGCAGCCCATTCCGTACAAGGGCCAGGTGCTCAACCAGATGGCCGGGTATTTCTTGGAGGCGACGTCGGACCTGGTGCCCAATTGGCGGCTGGGCTCGCCGGATCCCCGCGTGACGGTGGGCCACAAAGCCGAGCCATTCAAAGTCGAAATGGTCATTCGGGGGTACCTGTCTGGCCATGCCTGGCGCACGTATGCAGCCGGGGGACGCAGCTTGTGCGGCGTACCCCTGCCGGAAGGCCTGCGCGAGTCCGACCGGTTGCCCGAACCCATCATCACTCCCACCACCAAAGCGGCCTTGGGCACGCACGACGAAGACATTTCCCGCGAGGAGATTTTGGCGCAAGGCCTGGTGAGTGCGTCGGACTATGCCCAGTTGGAGCACTACACCCGCGCCCTGTTTGCCCGCGGCCAAGCCATGGCCCGCGAACGCGGCCTGATCTTGGTGGACACCAAATACGAATTTGGCAAACTCCCCGACGGCACCGTGGTGCTGATCGACGAGATCCACACGCCCGACTCCAGCCGGTATTTTGAGGGAGAGGGCTACGAGGCGCGCCAGGAAGCCGGCGAGCCACAGCGGCAGTTGTCCAAGGAATTTGTACGCCAGTGGCTGATTGCCAACGGGTTTCAAGGCAAGGAGGGCCAGGTGCCCCCCGTTTTCCCCGACTCCTTCCTCGACGAAATTTCCGACCGCTACATCGCGCTCTACGAACGCATGACGGGCAAGAAATTCGAAAAAGCGCCGTTAAAGGAAGAGAAGCACTTGGAAGAGGCCATTCGAAATTTTGTTGCAACCAACGAATAACCCAAGCACAACACCATGAAAAACCCATTGAAATTGACCCTGCTGGCCCTATTTATTGCCGCAGGCACTGCCCATGGCCAAATATTTCAATATGGAGGACTCTTGGGCGTAAACTACGGCTCCATTCAGTCCACCATTGACCCCACCAACCTGCCCACCAACTGGCAAGAAGTCGACGCTGTCGGAACGGGAGGTTTTCACGCCGGACTTTACGCCCGCCTCAAAGTGTTGATGGTGTATGTGCAGCCGGAACTGGTCTACACCAACCTTTCTCGGGAGGTCACCTTTATTGACGGACAGGGCCAAGTGGGCGCCGTCGTGGAAGATCCCGTCAACCGCATCGACCTTCCGGTCCAAGTGGGTGTGAAGCTGGGCTTTTTGCGTGCCTTTGTGGCTCCCGTTTGGAGCGCCAATGTCAGTTCGTTCAACGACCTGCAGAATTTTGACCCCCAAACCGCCGGTACTTGGGGTGCCCAAGCCGGCGTAGGCCTTCAGTTGGGCAAGAAAGTGCAGTTGAACGTGCGCTACGAAGGCAACCTGACGCCGTACACCTCCAACATCACGCTACCCAATGGATTGGTTATCCCGTCGGACAACCGCGTGAATCAATTGGTAGTGGACATGGGATTTGCCTTTTAAAAATATCGCCGCCGGTCGTTAAGACCTCAAACCCAAAAAAATCCCTCCCGCCGGTTTTGCCCGGTTGGATGGATTTACCACGCCCGAACCTCCAATCCTCCCCAGCGGATGGCGTCCATCAACACGCCGTGCAGGTAGGTGCTCTCCGGCAATTCGGCCAGCTGGTGGCGCAGGACGTCGTTGGCTTGGATGTGGGAGGCCAGTTGCACCCAGGCGTAGCCCCGGAGCTGTCCGTTTTCCACCCAGAACACGGTGGTTTCGCCGGTCCGACGTCCTTTGTCCAGCACCAAGGCGTTGGACGGGAGCACCATGCCCAGGAGCGAATCCCAGGCTTCGTCTTCGGTCCAGGTGGTTTGCGTGGGGCGGGTGTGGGCCTCCCAGGCCGTGGCCCAGTCCCGGCCGTGGCCGGTCCGTTGCACGTACAACCGCGGTTTCTGCTGGTGTACGGGGCGGACGTCGAAGGTGCCGGACATGCCGTCGTCGGTGGGAATCCAGAACAGGCCGGTGCTGAGGGCGTAGCGGTCTTTGGGTTTGTTGTAAGGGGGCTTTAACTTCTTCAGGGCCAGGTGTTCCAGCATTTTGGCCAAGGCCAAGGAACCGGTCTCTTCCACCTGGATGGTGGCCACTTCGTTTTGCAGGGCCTCGGCTTTTTCGTTGGTGGCCAGGAAATGGCGGTCGATTTTGTTGCGGAGTCGGTCGGACTGGCCGACGTAGAGCACTTTTCCTTGGGCGTTGTAGAGGTAGTAGACGCCGGTGGTGTCTCGGTACTGCTTGATTTGTTGGGTGAAGCGGTGGTCGCCCCGCACCCCTAGGGACTGGTCAATGGCCAATCCTTCGATGCTTTTTTCCCGGTCTTTGGCCAGCAAGATGCGCAGGAGCTCCACGGTGGCACGGGCGTCGCCGTCGGCGCGGTGGCGGCTGGTGTTGCTGATGTTGAGTGCCGTGCAGAGGGCGTCCAGTCCGTAAGACTTCAAACCCGGTATGAGCCGACGGGCCAAGGGGATGGTGTCCAGGGTTTTGCGCTCGTAGTCGTAGCCCAGTCGACCGAATTCGTCTTGGATCATGCGGTAGTCGAAGGGTGCGTTGTGCGCCACAAAGACGGCGCCCTCCGTCATTTGCACCAACCGTTTGGCAATTTCGGGGAACTTGGGTGCGCGGGCCACCATTTTGGGGGTGATGCCGGTGAGTTGCTGCACAAAGGGCTGAATGGGCCGTTCGGGGTTCACCAGGGTGATAAATTGGTCCACAATTTCGTGTCCGTCGAACAGAAAGACGGCAATTTCGGTAACGCCTTCTTCGCCCACGCGGCCCCCGGTGGTTTCTACATCAATAACGGCGTACAAGGTGCTCATAGTCGGGATCCAAATAAGGCGCTGCCCACGCGCACCAGGGTACTGCCGTTTTGAACGGCGAGGGGCCAATCTCCGCTCATGCCCATGCTCAGGGTGTCCCAGTGGGGCACGCCCAGTTGTTCTTTACCGGCCAGAAACAAGGCGCGAAGCCGCGCAAATTCGCGGTTTACCAGGGATTCGTCCGGCGAGAAGCTGGCCATGCCCATGAGGCCGCGCACCCGAACGTGGGGGTAGGCCTCCAGGGCCGTGCGCGTCATCAGCGGCAGGAGTTCCTCGCTGGAAAACCCAAATTTGGTCTCTTCCTGGGCAATGTGCACCTGGAGCAAGGCGTCTACCACGCGTCCGGCTTTGGCGGCTTCGGTTTCCAAAACCTCCAGCACTTTGATGCGGTCGACGCCGTGTACCAGGTGGATCCACGGCGCAAACTCTTTGATTTTGTTGGTCTGTACGTGGCCAATCATGTGCCAACGGATGTCCTTGGGCAGGGCGGCGGCTTTTTCGGCCATTTCCTGCACCCGGTTTTCGCCAAAGTCGCGTTGTCCGGCGTCGTAGGCTTCTTGCAGGGCCGCAAGGGGCTTGGTTTTGGACACGGCCACCAAGGTCACCCCCGGCGGCAAGGACGCTTGGAGCTGGGCCAGATTCTCTTTAATACCGCTCATTTCCAAGCGTATAAGGTGACGCCGCTGCGCAACTTCGGTTCGATGTACGTGCTCTTGGGCGGCATGCTTTCGCCCCGGTCCGCCACCTGTTCCACCGCAGACCACGGTGTCGGCGCCAGACCAATCCACCAGTCCTCGGGGCTTTGTGCCGCCGCAAAGTCCGGCAAAGATTCGGTTCCGGGCACGAAGGTGAGGCGTTTGTCGGTGCGGAGGTCGTGGATGCCCCAGAGCGGCGCCAGCAGGGCCTCCGAACACCAGTCCACATCCAAAAACGGACGGTCGTGGGGGACCAAAAGCCAGCGTTGGTCGCCGTGGACCACACAAAGCGTTCCGGGTTCCAGGCGGTCGGGCAGTTCGGAGCAGGGGGTAACCGTGGCTTTTTGCGCCAAGGCTTCCCACGCCAAGGGGTCGGGCGCGCCGGCGTGCACCACCCGGTGAAACGG
>JBILEM010000092.1:0-5983 GCA_044352085.1 Schleiferiaceae bacterium | reverse complement strand
GCACTCGGGAACAGGCCTTGCATGAGGCCTCCTGGATCGTGCAGCATGCCCACAGCCAAGGCAAAAAAGCCGTTATCTACCTGTCCATGGCTTTTGGAAATCCCTACGGAGAGAAATACACGGACGCCGACTATGCCTGGGCCTTGGACCAAGTGGCTTTGCTTCGGGCCGACGCCGTGAGCATTTCCGACACCATTGGCTCGGGAACGCCGGAGTCGATTTTTTCGCGGGCGGTTCAAGCCTTGGAGCGGTTAAACGGTACCCCGGTGGGAATGCACCTCCATGTGCGTGAGGAACAAGCATTTGCCCACCTTGAGGCAGCGTGGGAGGCCGGAATTCGCCGCTTTGACACCGCCCTCAGGGGCATTGGGGGATGCCCTTTTGCCCAAGACCACCTGGTAGGCAACATGCCCGCGGAGAAGTTGCTCAGCTTTGCCAACCGCATGGGGGCGACCTACGGCGTGCGGCCGATGGCTTTGGAAAGTGCCCACAACGAGGCACTACGCCTTTTTGTATAGCCTGCAGAAGTCGCTGTTTTCCTCCTACCTTTGCTGTGCACCAAGTTCAGGAATTTCTTCCTGACGTGAGAAGGGAATCCGGTGAAAATCCGGAGCTGTACCCGCAGCTGTAAGTTCCAATGCTTTTTGCCGCAACCACTGGGTCAAACTGGGAAGGGGGCAGAAAGGGGGATAAGCCAGAAGACCTGCTTGATGCCTAAACGCGCGCCTTCGGGACCAAAGGAAACGCTATGCATACGGGAACGCGGTGCCCCCTTTGGGTCACGGCCTTATTTTTTTTGGGGTCCCTTTCCTTTGGAATGGCCCTTGACACCGTCCGGCTGAACGCCGTGGACGTGCGTTCGGTTCCCCGCATTTTTGGGGAGCCTGATGCTGCTTTGGACACGGCCGTGCGCGGTTGGAATGCCCAAGACTGGCTCCACCGGGGCGCGATCGTACGTGCCACCACCCCCGGAGGCTCCCTGTTGGTCGGGCTGAGCGGGTTGCCTGCTGTTTACACCGGTTTTCATTGGTTGGGTTTTTCCATGGCAAGTCCCACCTTGGGATTGACCGACGGATCGTGGGTCCACCCGGCATTTCGCCAAAGTGTGGCCGTAGAAACGCGCCTGCATGGATCGTATCTGGGGTCGGGCAACCTCGGAGGCGTCGTGGATTTATCCAAATCGTGGCTCGGTACCGACGGGACCTGGGCAGGGGTGGAAGGCTATTCGGCCGGCGGCGGTGGGACGACCTTCCGCATTCAATCCAAAACCGGCACCTTGGGGTTGTACGCCAGCAATGCCCTGTACCGCTACCCTTACCGCAACTACCTGGGTCAGACACTCACCCGAATGGGCGCGGATGCCCAAAACTTGCATGCGGAGTACCGAGGAAATTGGTCTTTGCCTCGTGGCGGCCAGCTGCGTTGGGGCGTTATGGCGCTGTCCCAAGACCGCGGCTTGCCAAAAAGTGCCTCTTCCTCGTACGGCCTGGGCGACCGGCAGCGCGACCGCCGGGTGCAGTCTGCCTTGCGCTGGAATTGGAACCGGGGGCAATGGACCTGGAGCCCGGGGGCGTTCGCCTGGACCGATTTTCAAGCCTACGACGCCCGCGTGGTGTCCCTGCGGGATTCCCACCAAACTGCAGGGGTGCGCATGGACTGGACCGGTACCCACCCAAAAGGCCATTGGTCCGCCGGATGGTCGCAGGTAGGCGCTTGGGGCCCAGCTCACCGTCCGTTGTCTGTTGGAGATGGCCATTGGAAAGGTGCTTATAACCTAACAAGAAAGGGGATTCACGCCGTTGCGTGGGCCCGACTGGATTACCGAAATCTGGCCGGCGATTCCCGCTGGGCGGGTTCCGGGGGCCTTCAAGGCCGATTCCTCGGTAACTGGGAGTGGAATGTGGCCCGCCATTTCCGGTGGCCCACCTTAAACGACTTGGCTTGGATTCCCGGTGGGAATTTGCAGCTGCTGCCGGAGCAAGGATGGGCAGCCGAAGCCCTTTTTCGTTCCAAGAAAGGCCGGACCTGGTCTTGGGAAATGCAGTCAAAGGCCATGCACCTCAATCAATCGTTGGTGTGGATGCCAGTGGGAATTTTGTGGCAGCCGGTCAACGGGGGAGCCTGGAGCCAGTGGTGGAACCGGCTAAGGTTAGAACGCAACGAGCACGTTGGCCTTTTTTGGGCCGAAATTCAGTCGAGCTGGTCAACGGCCGCTTTTTCCGTGCCATGGAAAGGCATAGTCGGATATTCTGGCAGGTGTAACGCATGGAAATGGGGAGCCGAGGGTGCGGCTCAATCCGCTTCGTCGCTAACTCCCCGTTGGTCTACGGTACGGCTTTGGGTCGGTTGGACCGGAAACCGGTGGAACCTCCAGGTGCAAACATCCAATGCCGTACCCTGGGCAGTAAATTACATTAATTATTACCCTAATCCCTCCTTTTATACAACTATTCAATTAATCTTTAAATTTAAATAATATGTTTCGCATTATTCTTCGATTTTGGATCGGTGTAAGCATGGTCGCTGTGGCTGCTTGCAAACCCGATGGACTCACGCCCCAAAACCAAGACTACCGGAAGGGGGTGTTGGTGGTAAACGAAGGACCCTTTCAAACAGGATCCGGAACACTTTCGTTTGCTCATTTTGCCCGCACCGCAGGGGATTCGAATTACGCCTTTTCATCCGCATTTGATGCCGTCAATGGACGACCGCTCGGGAGTTTGGCCCAAAGTGCCATTCGGGTTTCCGGCAAACTGCTTGTGGCGGTCCATTTGGCGGGTACCGTAGAAGTGATGGATGCCAAAACCCTGGTTTCGGAATTCACCTTTACCGGACTGGGGCTGCCGCGTTTCTTTCAAGATTTGGGAGACGACCGGGTAGCCGTCAGCGATTGGCAGGACAACCGCGTGTACATCTTGGACCTCAAAGAAAATGCAGTGGCAGACACCCTGACCACAGATCCTGGCCCCGAAGGGATGGCCTGGCTGCCCACTTCTTCGGCTGGTCCCGTTTTGTTGGTGGCATGCTCCGGTGGGTTTGGCCAAAACAACACCGTCGCCGTATTTAATTCTGCCCTGGAGCGCATTCAAACATGGATCGTAGGAGACCAGCCCCACTCGTTTGCCAAAGACCCCAGTGGAGTTTGGTGGTTGTTGAACCAAGGAACCGCCAATTGGACCAACCCCCAACTCGGGACCCCTGGAACGCTGTACCGCATTGACCCACAAAACCTTACAGCCACTTTGTGGTCTACGGCTAGCGACGTCACCTTGCATCCTTCCCATTTGGTTTGCGACGGAACCGGTTTGGTCTTTCTGTCCGACCGCTATGCGGGAAAAGCTGTGCGCATGCCGTTGGCTTCTAACGTTTGGCCTTCAACGGTTTTTCTTCCACACACCCTGTATAGCCTCGCCTTTAATGCGCAACGCCAGGAATTTTACGGCGGAAGAATTACCGATTATTCCGAACCGGGGCAGTTGATACGCTACCGGTCCAACGGCGCGGTTTTGGACTCATTGCCCGTGGGCGTGGTACCCGGATTTATTTTGCCGGAGTAACTCCGTTCATCCGGTCCACCAACCGGTCTGCGACTTCGGGGGCAAGCGCTACGCCCATGCCCCCGAGCCGCACCGCTCCCCATACACCGGGAGCCGGTTGCAGGTAGAGGGTTTCTTTTTCGTTTCGGGGACCAAATCCCATGGTTCCTGCCCAGTGGGAATCCTCTTCCCACGCTACGCCCGGAAGGATGCAGTCGGACAAATACGTGCGCAGGAAGTCCATTACTTCCGCAGTGCTTTCGCGGCTGGCCGTTTGTTCTTGGCTGCGGAAGCGATTCCGGCCTCCGCCTACTAGCATGCGGTCTCCAACGGTACGGAAGTAGAGGTACCCCGCATCGGCGTGGTAGGATCCCCGGTACCCCAACGCGTGGCTGGGCAGCGGTTGGGTCAGGAGTACTTGCCCGCGCGCCGGTACCACCGGAATGTCGGGAAAAACCTCCGCACCACGCCCGTTGGTACACACCACCACCTGCTGCGCAGAAAGGACTCCTTGCGACGTAGGGACGTCCCATCCAGAAACCGTTTGAACCCACTGGGAAAAGGGAGCGATCGCATGTCCCAGCAAGGGGTGTACCCCGAGGGACCAGTTCCGTTGATGCAATGCGTTTAGGGCCTTTCCGGGATGGAGTTGGGCCTCCGTGGCGGTCCGGATACCTCCGTGCCACGATGGGCCGGGAAGGGCCTCCATGCGCCGGTAGGTTTCAACTTCGCCGGTTATTGGGTGCAAAATCCGGTTCCATTCGGCCAATCGGTCGGAAACAGCTTCGAAGGATTGCTTTTCCCCCGGTAGGAAGAGCTCGTGGCCGCCCAAAGGCTCCCAGTCCAGTTCATCGGGGTGAAAATGGGTTTTCCATTGCTGCAACCCCCGCCAGCGAGCGGCCAAGCGGTCCCATACCTGGGACTCGGGCTCGTGCTGCAAGTCGTCCAACACCTCTGTGGGAGAACCAAAACAGGCAAAGCCTGCATTGCGCGTGGAGGCGCCTCCGGCAAAAGCATGGGCGTCCAACAACCCAATGCGCCAGAGTGGATGCGCTTGCTTTAATTTGAAGGCCGTCCAGGAGCCTACAAATCCCGCGCCAACCACCAAAACGTCAAACGGAGCCCGAAACGACTGCTGTTCCCAAAAGTTGAGGGATTCCACCCGGTCGGTTTAGGCTTTTGCAGTGCCGAATGCGGGGAGAATGCGTCGGGATACGGCGGCATACGCCACCCCGTACAACCACGTAGCGGCAAAGAAGGATCCGGCAAAAGGAAGTCCGGCCAACAAGGCCGTTCCTAGGCCCGTAGCTGTTTGGGGGTAAAGGGGAGAACCCAGCCAGCTGCCGGTGTTGGTCAGTACAAAAAAGACGGCACTGCCCGCTGCGGCCAACGCGGTCCACCGACCGATTTTCCCGTTGCTGGGGACCCATTGGCCCAAAACCACCAACAGGGCCCAGGCGCTGTAGGTCCAGACCATGCCGGAATAGCCCCACGTCCAACCGGTAACCGAGGCATACACCGTATTGCTCAAGATCAAGTCGGTTGCATACAGACCGGCCAAGGCTACGATACCGCTCCAACGCGAGCCGTTGAACCACACCGCACTACCCAAGGCAAATGCGCCCACTGCCGTAAAATTCGGCCAGTGAGGCAATAAGCGCGTTAGAAGAACCGCCACCAAGGCTGCACCAAATACACCCAACGAGCGGAAAGAAGAAGCCGTGAACATCAGAACAAACGTTTAAAAATGAAAATCACAAAGAGCAGGATCACTATGCCCAGCAAAATCCGAAAAGAACCTCCAAAGTGCAGGCGATGCACCTGGCCGTCCTTGCGGTAACTCCAAACCAATCCCACCAAGAAAACAACCGTGAAGAGGGCTGCAAAAATCCAGTGACCGGGAGTGATGGTGGGGGACATGATTTTGAAATAACTTAACGCCACAAAAATACACGCTATGCAGCCATATTTGAACGCCGTTAAAGAATTTCACGACGCCTTTGGCATCCCCAACGCGGACCACCCGTTTGTAGCCATAAATGAAGGCACCGTCCGGCTCAGGCATCGCTTAATGGCCGAGGAAAACGACGAGTATTTGGAAGCGGCGTTGGCCCAGAATACCGTCGAAATTGCGGACGCTTTGGGGGATCAACTGTATATTTTGTGTGGAACCTTGCTGGCCCATGGCATGGGAGAGGTCATCGACCAGGTCTTTTCTGCTATTCAAGCCAGCAACATGAGCAAACTCGGGGCCGATGGACGTCCCATTTACCGCGAAGACGGTAAAGTACTGAAGGGACCCGGCTATTTTCGGCCCGATATCGCCTCCGTTCTGGACAAACATTCGGACCGTCGATCCGAGTAGCCCGGCAACAAAGGAGGATCCTTGGCGGCATCCGTCGGACTCAGTTCCCCGGTGGCATTTCCGTCAATTTCGACGCCGGTTA
>JBILEM010000091.1:0-5993 GCA_044352085.1 Schleiferiaceae bacterium | reverse complement strand
AGAAATTCAGCGCAGAGAAAATGCTTTTCTTGATTTCGCCCGTGTAACCGGTGCCGCCAATCAAGATGGTTTTCTCGCTGAAGCAGAGGATGGCAAAATTGCCTTGGCGGGTGCCGTCGACGGAAGGGTCCGCTTGAAAACCTGGAGCGTGTAACAAGGTCCACTCCGGTGTAAAATGGGCACGTTGCTCATCGGTCAACCGCAAAAACATGTTGTGGGCGAAAAGGCTGCATTCGGCCCATTCGGTTATCGTCCGCACTTTCAAAGCAAATCGGGCATCTGCACAGGCCTCGACGTCCCGCACAAACAAGGGCTTATCCGATAAATAGGCCTCTACTTTGGCACGAAGTCTTTTGAATTGTTCCAAGTCAAAAGCAATGTTGACTTCGCCCCACCAAACCCGGTCGGCAGACCATTCATCGCGAACGATAAATCGGTCTTTGGGCGATCTGCCCGTAAATTTTCCAGTGCGGATGGACAAAACGCCTTTATCGGTAAGGGTAGCGCGTCCAGAAGCCAATGCGGCTTCCGTTAGCTCAGTGGGAGAAAGATTCCAATGAGCGGAAGAAAGGTTTAGCATGGTGTTTTAAATACAAGGGTTATGCAAAGGTAGTGCGGTGAAGCGTACTTTTGAAACCTCACTTTTGAACAACCCCATGCGCACCCTTTTGGTACTTGGAGCAGGTCGCTCCACCCAGAGTTTGATTGACTATTTGCTTGCCCATGCCAGCGACGAAGACTGGATGCTCACCCTGGCAGACCAAAATCTGGAATGGGCCATGCAAAAGCTCCAAGGACATCCCCGAGGACAGGCGGTGGCGTTGGATGCAAACGACCGAGAAAAAAGACGCGAATTAATTAAGGGTAAGTTCATTGTGGTCAGCATGTTGCCTGCATTCATGCATCCGGAAATTGCGGAAGATTGCGTGGATTTGGGCGTGCATTTGGCAACGGCCTCTTACACATCCGACGCCATGCGGGCTTTGGGCCCAAAGGCTGCAGAAAAGGGATTGATTTTACTGAACGAAATAGGGGTAGATCCCGGCATTGATCACCTGTCTGCCATGAAGTTGCTGGACGAAGTTCGCAATCAAGGCGCAGAACTGTTGGGTTTTGAGAGTTTTACCGGGGGCCTTCTGGCTCCTGAGTCGCCTTCCAATCCTTGGCAATACAAATTCACCTGGAACCCCCGGAATGTGGTTTTGGCTGGGGCAGGGGGAGCGGTTAAATTCAAGCAAGAGGGAACCTACAAGTTTATCCCGTACCACCAAGTCTTTCGCCGGACCGAATTTATAGACATTCCCGGCTACGGGCGCTTTGAAGGCTACGCCAACCGCGATTCGCTGCAATACCGGTCTGTGTATGGCTTGGACACCATTCCGACCATCTACCGAGGAACGCTGCGCAGGCCGGGTTTTTGCCGAGCTTGGGACGTCTTTGTCAAATTGGGTATGACCGACGACAGCTACCAATTGGAAGGGGTATCCGAAATGACGCACCGAACCTTTGTAAATGCGTTCCTGGCCTACCATCCATTCAATTCCGTGGAAATCAAGTTAATGCACTACTTGAATATTCCCCAAGACGACGATTTGATGGAGCGATTGACGTGGCTGGACTTGTTCAAAGACGAGCCCATAGGCATAGAAAAAGGCACCCCAGCCCAGGTATTGGAGCACATCCTATCCAAAAAATGGACGATGGGTCCGCTGGATACCGACATGTTGGTGATGTGGCACAAGGTGGTTTACAAGCTCCACGGCAAAACCCACGAATTGACCTCGAGTTTGGTGGTCAAAGGCCAGGGACCCGAGAAAACGGCCATGGCCCATACCGTTGGGCTTCCTTTGGCCATGGCGGTCCGTCGTATACTCAAAGATCAAGTGACTCAAAAAGGATCGGTAATTCCGATTCAGCCGGAGTGGTATAACCCATTACTGGAAGAATTGCGCGAATACGGAATTGTTTTTCACGACGTTACCCGCGTTTTGCCGGAATAGGAGGCATTCGCAGCATCAACGTTCCGCACAAATCCCGGTAGAATTCCGACGGCTGGCCTTCTCCGTCGTAAAGCGACTCGTGCCTTTCGGGTGAAGCCATTTGTTGTTTGTTTGCAGCTCCGGTTTTTCCCCAGTCGGTCCATAAGGCCAAGTGGCGGGTGGGTTTTTCGTCAGGCCGCGCACTGACGGCGATCCATAGCGAAGGCAGGCCACAGTGTGCAACGTAATCCGACGCGTCCGGAACCACCAAGGCCACTATTCCTCCGGGCCGAATATGCGCCCTGCACCAAGCGCCCAAAGCTTCCGGAGGAAGATGGGAGCGATGACGGGCGGAATCGCGTCGGGTATTTCCTGTCAGTCCACCCGTAAAATAAGGCGGGTTGGATACCGCCCAATCCAAAGGCTGCGGCGGGGTCCAATCGGGGATGGATGCCTGAACGGCCAATGCACGCTCCGCTCCCACGGTATTCCGGGCATTTTGCGCACATTCGGACGCGGCAAGCTCCTCTTTTTCTACCAAAAAGACCTGGGTGAGCGGGAGTCGATGAGCCAAAAGCAATCCAATGACCCCCGATCCGGCCCCCAAGTCGGCACCTAGCGAAGCGGTTTCACCCCATTTTGGAGCGAATTTCAAGAAAAAACCGGCCAAAAGTACCGCATCTGTCCCAATTTTCTGGGCAGCCTGCTGGTGCTCCACGGATATTCCGCGGAAATCAAAAGCCATAGTTACAGGGAAAACAACTCAACGGGAGCAGCCAAATGCAAAACCCGCTGTTCCCGATCGACGCGAACGATGAAAGCATCTACGCAGGGAACCAGAACCAAACGCTTTTCCGGTCCCATGTGCAATTCCAAAAGCGGCTGCCCAGGTCGGTCCAATACATCGTGAACGGTACCCTCTTCAGAAAGTCCTTCGTTGACTACGGAAAAACCAGAGAGCTCGTGGTAATAGAACTGATGTTCTTCCAAACGAGGAAGCAACGCATCGGGCAACCAAACCAGCTGGCCCAGCAAGGGGGCCAATTCGGCCTCGGAATCCACACCCTCCAATTTGAGGACCCACTCGTCCTTCTTGAGTGACTTGAGGTCTTCAATAAAAAAAGGAATCCTTCCGGAGGAGGATTCCAACCAGAAGGATTCTAAATCAACATAGGCTTCCGGGCGGTCGGTGTCCAACTTGAGCACCACATTCCCTTTGAAACCGTGTTTACGGGTCAATCGGCCGAGTTGGAAATGTCCTTCCACCGTTGACCCCGTTTAAGATAAATTATTCTGCGGGTGTTTCCTCGGCTGCGGCTTCTTCAGCAGCAGGAGCTTCTGTCGCTTCTGCAGATGCTTCGGTTGCAACTTCTTCAGCGGCTTCGGCAACAACTTCTTCCTCGGCAACAACTTCCTCTACAACAGGGGTGTTCTTCGCAAGAATGGCAGCAGCACGCTTGGCGTTGGCCTCGGCTTCAGCGGCCAAACGGGCCTTCTTGGCAGCTTCGGTTGAAGCGGCAAGAGATTCTACTTTACCACCCACCTTGTTCTCTTTGGATTCCATCCAAGCAGCAAACTTCGCTTCCGCTTGCTCCAGGGTGAGGGCTCCTTTGGAAACACCACCCAAAAGGTGCTTTTTCATCATAACGCCTTTGTAAGACAAAATGGCGCGAGCGGTGTCGGAAGATTCTGCTCCCTTCATTACCCAATCCAAAGCGCGGTCAAAAGCCAAATCAATGGTGGCAGGATTGGTGTTGGGGTTGTATTGACCCAAACGCTCAATAAAACGACCGTCGCGCTTGGAGCGGCTATCGGCTACTACGATGGTGAAGATAGGACGACCTTTGCGGCCGTGGCGTTGGAGGCGGATGCGTGTTGCCATGCGATTAAATTTTTAAAAGGGTCCGAAACCCGGTTATTAATGAGCGGCAAAGGTAACAAAAGCAACAGAATTGGCAAAATCGTTTTTGTTCCTTTCTTAACCTACCCAAAAGAAGGGAGGCTATGCCCGGAAAACGTGGTACTTAGAGCTCCTGAGCGGCTGCCAACAGCAGGGCGTGGCGCGATAAAACATGGCGATGACCCGATTCCATGTGCACCACCACCGCTGGTGTGTCCGGCCCCAACAGACGCAAGATGTCCGAAAGAGGAGCAGCACCTTCTACTTCGGGGAAGGGGGGCAGCATTATTTCGCGCACCAAATCATTCAAAGATCTGCCGGCAGCCAGCGCATTTAACAAGGCCGATTCGTCCACACTGCCAATGATTCCGACGGCATCCCGGACGGGAGCTTGGGAAATGCCGTGTTTTTTCAAGGCACCAATGGCGTTGCTCAGGGGCTCCTCGGCTAAAACGGCCACCAAAGGATGGGAATTTTGCGCGCGAACCACGTCGGCGGCTGTGCGTATAGCGTCGTTTAAAAATCCGCGTTCCCGCATCCAGTCGTCGTTGTAAATTTTGCCCACGTACCGGCTGCCGTGGTCGTGGAACAGAACGACGACAACACTGTCCTCGTTAAGCAGGTGTTTCAGCTGCCGAACCCCCTGAAAGGCAGACCCGCAGCTGTATCCCAGCAAAAGGCCTTCTTTCTTGGCCAATTCCCGGGCGGCCAGGGCGCCGTTTTTGTCCGTCACTTTTTCAAACCGATCAATCAGCGAAAAATCCACGTTTTTGGGCAAGATGTCTTCTCCAATGCCCTCTGTGATGTACCCGTAGATTTCGTTTTCGTCGAAAATGCCGGTTTCGTGGTACTTTTTAAAGACGGATCCGTACGAATCGACACCCCAAATTTGGATGTTCGGGTTTTTCTCCTTGAGGTATTTGGCCACTCCAGAGATGGTTCCCCCGGTGCCCACACCCACCACAAAATGGGTGATTTTTCCCTCGGTTTGCTCCCAAATTTCAGGGCCCGTTGTGTCGTAATGGGCTTGGCGGTTGCTCAGGTTGTCGTATTGGTTGGGAAAATACGAGTTGGGGATTTCCGCGTTGAGTCGTCGTGCCACGGAATAGTAGGACTCGGGATGGTCGGGGGCCACGTGGGTAGGGCACACGTGTATTTCAGCTCCCAAAGCGCGTAAAACATCCATTTTCTCCTTGGACTGCTTGTCGCTGAGGGTGCAAATCAATTTGTATCCCTTTACGCAGGCCGCCAAGGCCAGGCCCATTCCTGTATTGCCGGAGGTGCATTCAATGATGGTACCGCCCGGCTTCAACAGCCCCGCCTTTTCGGCATCCTCCACCATTTGCAAGGCCATGCGGTCCTTGGTGGAATGCCCGGGGTTGAAGTACTCCACTTTGGCCAATACGGTCCCAGGAAGGTCTTCGGCAATTTTATTGAGGCGCACCATGGGGGTGCGGCCTATGGTTTCCAGAATGGAGTTGGCAACGGGGGGAGTGGAAAGGGCAACAGACATAAGACGGTATTAATTCAATCGAAAAAGGAAGGATTCAAGGAGCGGAATGCTCCCGGGAATTACGGGGCAAAGGTACGGGGTTCGTAGGGTACGGGGTGGTCCATGGAGCGCAAACCGCCCAGCAACTCGCCTTCTGCCGCGACCACCGAAGCCAATGTCCAGCGCTTTAAAACGTCTACCGACGCATTTCGGACATCCACCAAGGCCAGCCGCAGCCCACAGGCCTCGGGCGTAGGACAGGTGCTGCAGGGCTCGTAAAACCGATGCGAAGCGCACGGAAGCAAGGCAATGGGCCCTTCCAAAGGGCGAATAATTTCCGCCAAACTGATGCGTTCAGCATCCGGTTGCAAGGCGTACCCTCCAGTTCGACCGGTTGTAGATATAAGCGTCCCTGCCTGTTTCAATTCCAACAAGATACGCTCTAAGAATTTGGGCGAACAACCAATGGTTGTGGCCAGTTTACTTGCCCCAACGCATGCACCGGGCCCGGCTTTGGCCAGGTGGATCAGCGCGTGCAAGGCGTAAACAGTCCGCTTGTTTAGCATGGGAGCCCGGTACGAAGGTTACCCGTAAATTTTGTTGAGGATTCCCGCCAAGCGAA
>JBILEM010000090.1:0-6056 GCA_044352085.1 Schleiferiaceae bacterium | reverse complement strand
ACATAAGTATCCATTTTATCTTCATTGGGACGCAATAAAAAGGAGCATCGGGCCATCGCGAATCGGTAAAACACCCCCTCCAGACACATCCAAAACCTCTATTCTACCGAAATAACAACGGTCAGTATAAACTATTTCATTCATTACCAATACATTAACAATTAAACACCCCCTGTAAATCCAAGGCACTTACTTGTACCTTTGTTCTACAATCCAAGTCACCCCGATGAAAAACCGATACCTCGATCTAATCGAACAGACCTTTGAATGGCCGCAAGACGAATTCTACGTTGAGAACGACGCCCTCCATTGGCACGACATTCCCTTGATGGAACTCATCAAGCAGTATGGGACACCTTTGAAAGTGACCTATTTGCCCAAAATCAGCTCCAACATCCAACGGGCGAAACGCATGTTCAACGTGGCCATGGCCAAGGTCGACTACAAAGGCAGCTACCACTTTTGTTATTGCACCAAGAGCAGCCACTTCAGTTTTGTCATGGAAGAGGCCCTCAAAAACAACATCCACCTCGAAACTTCCAGCGCTTTTGATATCAACCTGATCGAAACCCTCCACGACGAAGGCAAGATTTCCAAAGACCATTTTGTCGTTTGCAACGGATACAAACGCGCGCAGTACCTCGAGAACATTGCCCGCTTGGTGAACGACGGCTGGTCCAACGTCATTCCCGTGCTGGACAACCGCGAAGAGCTTGCCCTTCTCACCGAACAACTCGAGCCCGACGCCCCAAAACTCAAGGTTGGCTTCCGGATTGCCGCCGAAGAAGAACCCAAATTCGAATTCTACACCTCCCGTCTCGGCCTCGGCTACAAAGAAGTACTCTCCTACTACGAACGCCACCTCGCCGACAACGCCCACGTGGAATTGTACATGCTCCACTTCTTCATCAATACCGGTATCAACGACACCGCCTACTATTGGAACGAATTGGTCAAGTGTGTCAACCTGTACATCCAGCTTAAAAAAATCTGCCCAACCCTCAGTGCATTGAACATTGGCGGTGGTTTCCCCATTAAAAATTCGCTCACGTTCGACTACGACTACGATTACATGGCGGAGGAAATCATTGCCCAAATCAAGGCCAATTGCAACGCCGCCGGCATTCCTGAGCCCGATATCTTCACCGAATTCGGCTCCTTTACCGTAGGCGAATCCGGCGCCACCTTCTATTCCATCATGGGCGAAAAGAAGCAGAACGACCGGGAAAAATGGTACATGATCGACTCCTCTTTCATGACCACCCTCCCCGACGCTTGGGCCATCAACAAACGTTTCGTGATGCTGTCCATTAACCGTTGGGAATCCAATTACGAACGCGTCCTGCTCGGAGGCCTTACCTGCGATTCCGACGATTATTACAATTCCGAACAACACTCGAACGCCATTTTCCTTCCCAAACTGGACAAAGAGGAGCCCTTGTATATCGGATTTTTCAACACCGGCGCTTACCAAGAGTCCATTGCGGGATACGGCGGAATTCAGCACTGCCTCATCCCTGCACCCAAGCATGTGGTCATTGACCGCGATGCCGATGGCGAATGGTTTACCCGACTATTTGCCAAAGAACAGAGCTACAAAAGCATGCTCAAGATCCTGGGCTACTAAGCCCCACTCCCTCTTCGTTGCCCTCCTTTTTTCCAAATTCCTTTGGAAAATTGTGATTTTCACTACCTTACTCCCCTGACCCACCAGGAGCCATAATTTCTTGCTCGACGGTGCGCTGCGGAACACTCTTCGTCTATTTTTGCAATCGATTTCAACCTACTGACCCCCTCCCCAATGGCAACCGGCAAAGGACCCATCTCCCAATTCATCACCTCCCATTACAAGCACTTCAATGCTGCTGCATTGGTGGACGCCGCACAGGGTTACGAAGCCCATCTTACTTCTGGCGGAAAAATGATGATCACCCTGGCCGGCGCCATGAGCACCGCCGAATTGGGCCGCTCCCTCGCCGAAATGATTCGCCAAGGAAAAGTGGACATCATCTCGTGCACGGGCGCCAACTTGGAAGAAGACCTCATGAACTTGGTCGCCCACAGCCACTACGAGCGCGTCCCCCACTACCGGGATTTAACCCCTGCCGACGAACGCGCCCTCCTAGACCGCGGCCTGAATCGGGTTACCGACACCTGCATCCCCGAAGAAGAAGCATTCCGCAAATTGCAGCACCACATCCACAAAGTGTGGAGCCAAGCCGAGGCCGCGGGCAATCGCTATTTCCCTCACGAATACATGTACCAGATGATTCGGTTGCCTGAATTCGCCGCCGAATACGACCCGAATGTAGACCCCAGAAACAGTTGGATGCTTGCCGCCGCTGAACGCAACCTTCCTATAGTAGTCCCCGGCTGGGAAGATTCCACCATGGGCAACATCTTTGCCAGCTACGTGATCAAAGGCGAACTCCAGGCTTCAACCATGAAGAGTGGAATCGAATACATGGCTTGGCTCGCCGATTGGTATACCCAAAACAGCCGAAACCCCAGCAATCCCCAAGCGCCAAGTGTTGGATTTTTCCAAATTGGAGGCGGTATTGCAGGCGACTTCCCCATCTGCGTCGTTCCCATGCTCTACCAAGACATGGAAATGGAAGACATCCCATTCTGGGGCTATTTCTGTCAAATTTCAGACTCCACCACTTCCTACGGATCGTATTCAGGAGCCGTCCCCAATGAAAAAATCACCTGGGGAAAACTCGACGCAGATACACCAAAGTTTATTGTGGAGTCTGACGCAACTATCGTTGCACCTCTTATGTTTGCTTGGATCTTAGGTTGGTAAAAAAACAGTTCGTTCACCCCCATGGACAAGAATCGTCTAATCATCGATTACAATAATATTACGCCAGAGCTTCTGGCCATTTTAACGGACAAGTACCCCGAAGGATTTGACCCGGGAGTTATAATCACCTATACCAACGCCAAAGGGGAGTTGGTGCGTGCAGTACCCCTGGAAACGGAAGACACAAAGTACTTGTTCAAAATCAGCGTGGAACTCCAGAATAAAGTAGACCGCTACTTGGACGACCTCGATGCCGTCCCCACCGTCGTGCCGGTAGATGCCGAATTGGACGATGAATCCGACGACGACGATGAATCCGAAAAGGCTTCAACCGAGGACGAGGATCTTGAAGAGTAAACGTCTTTGACAACGTCATAAAGGAGATCGCCTCGAATGACCCAATCTTGAAGGGCGTTTTGAATCTGCCAACGGCTCCAACCCGGGCACAACGGATACAAGCTGTCTCTTCGAAAGACGAATGGGGCCTTTTGTTTTCGGCGCTTTTTTATATCCTTCACGGCGGCTTGAACCGCTAAGAGGCATCCTTCGGTTACCGGACCCGCTCGTTCGGGAATCCCTTCCCACAACAAATCTTCCAGCATTTGACCGGGACGAAAAGCAATGGTCGCCTTATAGGAGGAAAGCAGCGCCAAACATCCTTCGCTCTGTCCATCGCCGATTCGTCCTGGAATGGCATAGACGGGCTTGTTGTAGTCCAATGCCATGCGCGCGGTAATCAACGTTCCGCTATTCGCACCGGCCTCGGGGATAAAAAGCACATCCGACATCCCCGCAATCAATCGATTCCTTTGAGGGAATGTGCCGGGCTCTGGATCCACACCGTGGGCCAACTCCGACAACCAACACCCTCCTGCATCTAGAATGTCAGCAGCCATGTTCTTATGGGCAACGGGGTGCACGGAATGAAGCCCGTGGGCAAGTACGGCGACGGTCTTGAGTGAATTTCGCATTGCAGAATCATGGGCGGCTGCATCCACACCAAAGGCCAAACCGCTAACGATTACAGGATCTGCCACTTGAACTCCCTGGATCCATAATTCGGTGCACGCCAACCCGTATGCCGTGGGACGCCTTGTACCCACCGTTCCCATGGTGCGGAGACTGCTTAACGCATCGGGATCCCCTTTGGTGTAAATGACCAGTGGGCCATCCGGCATGCGATCTGGTCCCAGGCGGATGGGAAAACGTTTGTCTTGCACCCAATGAACTTGTATGCCCGACAAAAAGGCGCGATGGAGGGATTCTTCCGCTCGGTCCAATAAGGAATACCACCCACTCCCACTCAAGGCCTTGGTCGCTCGGGGTGCAGTGATCCCCAACTCCATTGAAGGTATGCTGGGCAAATCTTCCCATTGATTCGACCATTGACGGTACAATTGCACCCATTTTACAGGGCCAATCCCTGGGCACAAGGTTAGTGCCACGGCAATTCGGATTTGGTCGTCTCGATTTTCCATGGCTGCAAGTTGCAACCGCGAAACACCGGGATTCGGTAAGAAACGGATATACGTATTTACCGGAGGGATTTTTCTTACTTGGTGATGATAATCAACGTTTTATATCGATTTAAACGTTTGTCGGGCAGGGCAAAAAAAGGGTCAAAAAAGGGACGTCACCGGATGGAGACCGCGGATAATTGAGGGGTGGGAAGTATCAGTACATCCGCCACATTGACGTGCTCCGGGGCCGACACCATCCAAAGCACCGTCGACGCGATGTCTTCGGACGAGAGGGGCTTCAAATTTTGGTAGACCTCCTTCGCCTTGGCCTCGTCGCCCGAAAATCGCACGAGTGAGAACTCCGTCTCGACCATGCCGGGGGCAATCTGGGCGACCTTGACGCCGTGTTTTCCGAGGTCCAAACGCATGGCGCGGGTGAGGGCGTCTACGGCGGTTTTGGTGGCGCAATATACATTCCCGTTGGGGTAGACTTCCTTTCCGGCAATGGACGCCACGTTGATGATGTGCCCCTTTTGGTGTTTCACCATGTCTTGTCCGATGGCCTTCGACACATACAGGAGGCCCTTGAGGTTGGTGTCGATCATGGTGTCCCATTGGTCCAAGTTTCCTTCGTGCAGGGGTTCGCGACCGAGCGCCAGGCCGGCATTGTTGAATAAAAAGTCGACAGGTCCCTCGTGCAAAAACTCGGCTGCGGCGGCCGCCACTGCCGCAGCGTCGCGCACGTCGACGCTCCGCGCTTGGAGGATCCCGCGCAGCCCCGCTTCGCGGGCCTGCGCCACCAACCCCTCCGGCCCCTCCAGCCGGTCCAGGCGGCGGCCCCAGGCCATCACGTGCCACCCTGCTTCAGCCAACGCCCACGCCGTCGCCCAACCAATGCCGGAGGTCGCCCCGGTAACCAATGCTCTTTTCATGATCGATTTCTTAACTTTCCACAAATTTACCGCTTGGACACCCCGCTTATGCCCCACCCTACTGCTTCTTTATTCGCTCGCCTTCTTGCCTTTGGTTTGGTGGTTGCGCTGCCGCTGGGCCTTGTGCACGGCCAGTCGTCGGGAAAAAATACCGCCAAAAAAGCCGGTTTGTCGGATACCATTCGGCTGCAAACGACGGTGGTCAGCGCCAGTCGGTATGCGCAGCGGTTGGAAACGACGACGACGAGCATCGATGCCCTGCCTGCGTCGATCTTGAAAAACAAGCCCTTGCTCAAGGTGGAGGACGCGCTGATTCAGACGCCGGGGGTGACGATTCAGGACGGACAGGCGAATATCCGCAGCGGGTCGGGATGGAGTTATGGAGTAGGGTCTCGGGTGCAGGTTTTGCTGGACGGACTCCCCTTGCTGTCTCCGGATGCCGCCCAAGCGTCGTGGTCGCTGGTGCCGGTGGAGGCGATTCAGCATGTGGAAGTGGTGAAGGGAGCCGCAAGCGCCCTGTACGGCAGTGCCGCGTTGAACGGCGTTATTCACGTGCGGACGTTGGAAGCCGGTGCGCAACCCGTTGCCCGCATGTCTTTCCAGTCCTTGGTGTACGACCAGCCCGAATTCCCCAGCATGCGGTGGTGGGCGGGCACCGGCATGCGCACCCAGGGAACCGGTCGGTTTGCCGTAGCCGTCAAACCCACCGCCAAATCCGGCCTGGTGCTCCACGGCCAACTCCAGTGGGACGAGGGCTATGTGTACGGCGTGACGGACGAAAGCCTGCGCTTCAACGCGAAGTACGACTACGCGGTGTCGAAAAAAATGAAGGTGGGCATGGCGGCTTCCGTGCGGGGA
>JBILEM010000089.1:0-6100 GCA_044352085.1 Schleiferiaceae bacterium | reverse complement strand
TCCTTTCTGCAGCCTCCTGCACCACCAACGCCATTGTTCCGGTTTTGAAGGTGATGAACGAGCAATTTGGCATTGAAAAAGGCCACATCGAGACCATCCACGCCTACACCAACGACCAAAATTTGGTGGATAATATGCACCCCAAATACCGCCGGGGCCGCGCTGCCGCGTTGAATATGGTCATTACCGAAACCGGTGCTGGAAGCGCTGTAGACAAGGCACTCCCCGGTCTGGGCAGCAAGTTGACGAGCAACGCCATTCGGGTTCCCGTTCCCAACGGTTCCTTGGCGATTTTGAATTTGACCCTTTCCAAAAATGCCAACCGCGAGGCCGTCAACGCTGCGCTAAAAGCCGCCGCCTACAACGGTCCTTTGGTGGAGCAAATCATGTACAGCGTGAGCCCGGAATTGGTGTCTTCGGACATTGTGGGCAATCCGTGTCCGAGCATTGTGGACAGCGAAGCCACCATTGTGCATACCGACGACCGGTCGGTTGTACTCTACGTGTGGTACGACAACGAATACGGATACACCCGCCAGGTGCTTCGACTTTCCAAGCATTTTGCCGGCGTTGAAAGCTTGAAGTATTACTGAGAACTTTTGGTACAGAAACCGCGCGGAAACGCGCGGCAAAAAAAAGGGGGGCTCTTCGAGCCCCCCTTTTTTGTTTCCCTTTGGATTTTGCTGCCGGGCGTCTACCGCTCGATGATGGTGCGGAGCAATCCCTTGCTGCTGTTCACAATTTCCTCCAGTGCAATCATCGTTTCGGTATTTTGAACCCCTTCGATGTCCGAGATGGCAAAAATGATCTCCTTGGCGTGCTTGGCGTCGCGGCACCGGATTTTGGCAAAGATGCCAAAACGGCCTGTGGCCACGTGGGCAACGGTCACTTCAGGGATTTGCTCCAAGGCCCCGATGACGGCCATGGTTGCACTGGACCGGCTGAGGTATATGCCCACAAAGGCAATGAACCCGTAGCCAAGAACGTCGTAATCCACGTGGAGGCTGGCACCTTTGATGATACCGGCCTTTTCCATCTTCTTTACGCGCACGTGAATGGTACCGGGCGAAACCCCCAGGGTCTTGGCAATGTCCGTGTACGAGGTCCGGGCATCTTCCAAGAGGGCCAACAGGATTTGTCGGTCTACGTGGTCCAACGCGGGGAGCGGGAGGATTTTTTCTGCGCTCATGGCTTTTTCAAAAAGGGCAAGGTCACCACTTCCGCGGCAAGCGCTTGGTTGCGGACTTGGACGAAAATTCGGCTGCCGGGGGTGCTTCGTTCGGTGGGAACATAGCCCATGCCAATGGAAATGGACAAGGAGGGCGAGGGCGATCCGGAGGTGACCTCTCCAATGGTGTTGCCCGCTTCGTCGAGGATGGGGTACCCGTGGCGGGCAACGCCCCGGTCTTGCAGGACAAAACCGACCAGCTTGCGTTTAGGGCCCTGGGCCTTGACCTCTTCCAAATACGTCTTTTGAATAAAGTCTTTGGTAAACTTGGTGATCCAGCCCAAGCCGGCTTCTAAGGGGTTGGTGGTGTCGTCGATGTCATTTCCATAAAGGCAATAGCCCATTTCCAGCCGGAGGGTGTCACGCGCTCCCAATCCTGCGGGAACCGCACCGGCGTCCAAAAGGGTTTTCCAAACCGTTCCGGCAGCATCGTTGGGGATGTACAATTCAAATCCTCCGGCACCGGTGTACCCTGTGGCAGACAGAATGACGCCGGGAAAACCCATCAATTCGCCTTCCGCAAAGGTGTAATATGCCAAGGAGGAAAGATCAACGGCGGTGTAAGGCTGCAACAAGGCGGCCGCTTGAGGACCCTGCAAAGCAAGGAGCGACCACGCATCCGATTGGTTCTCCATACGGACATCGAATGAACCGGCCCACTGCTGCAACCACGCCCAATCTTTATCGATGTTCGATGCATTGACGACCAACAGGTACCGCTCTTCTCCGCGGCAGTAGACCAACAAGTCGTCGACAATCCCCCCATCGGTATTTGGGAGGCAGGAATACTGAACTTTTCCGGGGACCAGTTTGGAAACGTCGTTGCTGGTGACATATTGCAAAAACGCCAGAGCTCCAGGGCCCTCCACCGTGAATTCGCCCATGTGGGAAACGTCAAAGAGGCCTACGGCTTGGCGAACAGCATGGTGCTCCTGCATCAATCCCGCATACTGAACGGGCATTTCATAGCCCGCAAACGGAACCATTTTAGCGCCCAAGGCGCGGTGAACATCGGTGAGTGCAGTGGTTTTCAATGATTCCATGGGAGTATTATTACAAGGGTTTGTGCTTATCTCGGTTGCGAAAGGTTATCCATGAACGCGATCGGGGCGGTCAAAAGAGGCCACTAGCCCCTCTTCAAATTCAAGTAATGAAGCCCACAAGGGGTCCACGAGGTCCCGGCCTGCATAGTGCCGGGCCAAGCGCAAAAACAAGGTGTAATGCCCCGCTTCGGAGGCCATTAAATTTCGGTAGAAACGGGCCAATTCCGCATCGTCCAAGGTCTCGGAAAGAACCCGAAACCGCTCGCAGCTGCGGGCTTCTATGAGTGCAGCAACCAACAAACGGTGTACCAGGCGCAGCGAACGGTCCTTGGTTTGGGGAAAGAATCGGCTCAAGGCCCCTGCATATTCGTCTTTTCGCTCTCTGCCCAAAGCAAAACCGCGTTTTATAATTTGCTGGTGCACCAATTCAAAGTGGCTCATCTCTTCGCGGGCCAAAGCGGCCATCTCCTGCACCAATTCGGGAAGTTCGGGGTAGGTAATCAGGAGCGAAATAGCCGTGGATGCCGCCTTCTGTTCGCAATAAGCGTGATCCGATAAAATTTCGTGCAAATGGTGTTGTGCGGCCGACGCCCAACGCGGGTCTGTGGGTAGCTTAAGGCCTAACATACCGCAAAAGTACGCCCCATTGGTGCGATTTTGTTTACCTTTCGGTGTGAAAATGCGGCCCTTTCTTGCAATTTTAGCAATGCTCTCTCTTGTTTTTTGGGGAGATATACGTTGGTCGGACCGCACCGATTCCGATGCATTGTTCCTACCGGGGTTGCGCGAAGAAGGCCGATTGAAAGTGGTTTTCGTACCTGATTTCGGTGTTTTTGGCATTCAAGAGGGAATGCCCACTGGATTTGATTTCAAGTTACTGAAGTGGTTTGCCGATGACGCGCATTTGCACCTGGATGTTGCTTTTGCCCCAACCCGATTGGCGGCCTTGGACAGTGTGAGAAGCGGTAAGGCGGATATTGCTTGTGGAAACTTTCTGGCAGAGGATGCCAATGGAATTCGTTTTAGCTCCCCCCTGTGGGAAGGGCCTATGTATTGGATGTCTGCACACCGCGAGACCTTTCTCCCCGGAGACACCTTGGTATTGCTCGGCAATTCTCCGGTCAATTTCGATGTGAAACAATGGATTACCGACCATTCGAATGTACCTCTTCAGGTGCAAACCTCTCCATCCAATTTGTTTCTATCGTTTCTGGCTCATGAACCTGCAAGGCCCCATCAAATAAGTGTAGCCCCAAAATGGATGGCCCTTGCCTGGAAAGCCCGAAGAAAAGGAGGATTCACTGGTGTACTTGAAGGTACGAACGTTAAAATCGGTTGGGCTTTACGGGTTGAGAGTTTTGCCTTGGAAACCCAAATCAGCGACTGGTTGGGCCAGAAAAAAAACAGCCGACGCTATCGGCATTGGTTTCAAACCCATTATGCCCGGGGCTCTTTGAAGACAAACACCTACCAGATTAGCACTTTGGACGACTGGGCGAAGCGCTGGGCAAACCCCGACCCTCCATACGATGCGGCCCTCGTGTTGGCCGTGGCGTACAAGGAAAGCCGATTTCAACGTACGGCAATTTCACCGGCGGGCGCTGTCGGCTTGATGCAGTTGATGCCCCGAACGGGTCGGAAATTTCTGCCCAAGGGGGGCGATTTGCATCATCCGGAAAGCAACTTGAGAGCCGGAATAAACTACTTGGCATTTTTAGACCAATTTTGGGCGAAACGGGGCGTTCCCCTTAACGAACGCGTTCACTTTGTGCTTGCGTCCTACAATACGGGGCCAGCGCCTGTTGTTCGGGCCCATCGCAGGGCCAGAGACAAAGGGTTAGACCCCACAAAATGGCACGGAAATGTAGAAAGTGTTTTGCGCAGTCCTGGGCGTCGTTATGCGAAAGAGATCTTCGATTTAGCGCTGTGCTACCGGGCATATACCCGTGCCCTGGTCCCTGATACCGCGCATCACTCCATTAAAACTGGAAGTAAATAAAAGGCTGGGAATCGGCCGTCATCACTTGGTACATAAACAGAATTGCCAGGAAGGCGGCCAGTCCTTGTACCCAAATGGACGATTTAGAAAACCGCCTTCTGTAAGCGGATTTTATGGGCTCGGGAATCCAATGAATCAGCATTCCCACTGCAAAAACAGACAAAGGTTTCCAAAATCCTGCAACAACCTCATCGAACAGGTTCCACTGCATGTTGGTGGTCATTCTTCCTAAAATTTGCATGGAAGTTTCCCACGTTGGAGACCGGAACCAGATACGGGTAAATGAAATAAAGACAAACGTGATGATTACGCCCAGAAAACGGGCCAAAAAATGATGCGCGTTATAGGGACGTATGCGTTTCCATGCCTTGTGAACAACCAATCCCGCCCCATTCAAACCGCCCCAAAAAACAAAATTCCAGGATGCACCGTGCCAAAAGCCTCCCAGAAGCATGGTGAGCATCAAATTAATATTGGTATTGACTTTCAAACGAAATTGGGCAAATCGGCGGTACATGAAATAAAATACACCAAGTAAAACGGCCATTCCCCATGAAACCCAATAGGACTCTACCGATACCGCTACACCAAGAAGTCCCAAGAATGCAAGAACAAAGGACATCCAGGTGCCTTTCCGGTTTCCTCCCAAAGGGATGTAAACATAGTCCTTGAGCCAACCACTTAACGACATGTGCCACCGCTGCCAAAAAGCACCGACGTCCGTCGCCTTGTAAGGAGAGTTAAAGTTTTTGGTTAGCGTGAATCCCATCCACAAAGCTATCCCAATGGCCACGTCGGTATATCCGGAGAAATCGGCATACACCTGCAACGAATATCCAAACAATGCCAGCAACGTTTCTACACCCGAATACAAAGTAGGCTGCGCAAATACCCGATCGATGAAGTTAACAGCAATGTAGTCGGCTAAGAATACTTTTTTCAAAAGTCCATTCAAAATCCAAAAGAGGCCCAGTCCAAATGTTTTACGATCTACGTTATAGGGTTTGTACAGCTGGGGGATAAAATCCGAAGCCCGTACGATGGGGCCCGCCACCAATTGGGGGAAAAAGCTGATGAAAAATCCGAAGTCCAAGGGATTGCGAACGGCTTGAATCTGTTTGCGGAACACATCGACGGTATAGGAAATGCACTGAAACGTGTAGAAGGAAATGCCCACCGGTAGGGCAATGCGGTCAATGGGGAAATCCGTCCCAAAATGGGCATTGGACCACAGGGCGTAATGGGGAACCGGACGCCAATCAATGCCTGCCAGATCTTTAACAACGTCAGCAAAAAAATACACGTATTTGAAATAAAACAAGACGGACAAATTGATCGTAACGCTTAGGGTAACCAAGGCTACACGCATCGGTTGTTTGGCCGTCTTCTCCATCCACCGCGCCAAGGTGTAATCCACACCGGTAGAAAAAAGCAAAAGAAAGAAGAAGAAATAGCTGGTCTTGTAGTAGAAATACAGACTGACCAGAAACAGGTAGGCATTCCGCAAGGCCATACGGCGTTGAACCAGTGCAAAACCGACCAAAACAACCGAAAAATAGGCCCAGAAAAAGAGACTAACGAAGTTCAACGGCTGGGCCGGGTCAAACAACAAATGGGACAAGAATTCACGCATGGCTAGCGGGCTAAATGTTCGTGGTACGCAGACTCCAAGGCATCCCCCAACCAACGGGCTTGAAGGGCATATCCCTCCCGGGTGAGGTGGACCCCGTCCCTGTTGGCCAATCCATCCCGCATCCAGCGGTAAATGGATCCTTGTCCGCCCATAAGGGCGTGAAAATCCCACACGGCAGCCTGGTTCCGTCGGGCCAG
>JBILEM010000088.1:0-6106 GCA_044352085.1 Schleiferiaceae bacterium | reverse complement strand
CAGAACGCCAAGGCCAACCCGTTTCCGAGCAGAAGACCCCACAGCGCCATGCGGCTGGCCTTGGTCAAGAACAAACGGGTGAGCAATCCGGCGGAAGCGCCCATCGTTTTGAGAATCCCAATGTTTTTCCGCTGGTCCAGCAGCAAAATAAAGACCACAACCGCGCTGTTGAACAGGGCCACGCCCAACAAAACCCCAACAACTACGGACAAATTGGTATCAAAAAGGGCCAGCCACTGGTACAATCCGGCATAGTCGTCTTCGGCTGGGTAGGCTTCCCACTCGGGGGGAAGCATCAACCGCAAGGATTCGCTCGCCTCTTGGACGTCTATTCCCGGCTTTAACTGAATTTCCAGAGCGCTGTGCCGGTTTTCGGGCCAGTCCACCCATTTTCGAAGTTCGGTGCCGTCTCCGTACATCCAATGCCCGTCCAGTTCATCCAGCTGAGGGCGAAAAAGTCCTCCCACGGTTACGTAGCGCAAAGCGGGGTTCTTACCGTTGCCCCGGGAGAACAGGAGGGTCAGTTCGTCGCCCACATGAACGTTCCATTTTTCTGCCAAACCCGAGGAAAGGGCCACCGAGCCGGCTACCGGGAGTGTTCCCTGCACCAATTCCAGATCCGATTTGTGGTAGGGCTGGGTGCGGTAAACCAAGGCTTCCAGCTGGTCCTCCCGGGATACCAGGGTAGCGGTGGAGAGCGTGGGCCGCACGCGGTGCACCGAGGGGTGGGATTTCAAGGCCTTAAGCACAGTCGGGTCCAGGTCCAAGCCGGATGCGCTGGGGTCATCGGAAACCGCATACGGGCGAATTTGAATATCTCCCCATAAACCGGTTAATTTGCCCGAAATTGCACGCTGCAACCCCCTTCCTGTGGACAATCCGACCAACATCACCGCCAAACTGCACGCAATGACCACAATGGCAATGCGTTGCGCCACCCATGCAGCCCGGGAAGTGCGGAGTTGGGTCCAAAAAGGAGCCAGAACGGCGTACGGAGATTCCATTGTTTTCAAAGGTACATCGTTCGCTTCAGTTCGTCGGCGCCCGGAACAGGCTCCGGTTCGCGGTCTTACCGGCTTTTTTGCTCCGGTTGTGTGGACTTTGGTTGCGCTCTTTTTGACGGGGTTTTCCGCCCAAGCGGTCCCAAAAACCGGGGAGTGGCTACCCGGTGCAGCGCGTTTTGAGCGGTATGTGCCGCAGCTTCAGGGGGCGCGGGTGGCCGTGGTGGCGCACGCGGCTTCTGTGGTGCCGCAGGGCGACCAATGGGTCCACACGGTGGATGCCTTGCGGGACCGGGGGATTCGGGTGGTTAAAGTTTTTGCGCCGGAACACGGTTTTCGGAGCACGGCCTCTGCCGGGGAGTTGGTTCCCAATGGAAAAGACGAAAAAACCGGACTTCCTATCGTTTCCTTGTACGGAAACCACAAGAAACCGACGGCCGCTGACCTCAAGGACGTGGATGTGGTCGTATTTGACTTGCAAGACGTCGGCGCTCGCTTCTACACCTACATCAGCACGTTGACATACGTCATGGAAGCGTGTGCAGCGTACGGAAAACCCTTGGTGGTCTTGGATCGTCCCAACCCCAACGGCGATCGTTTGGACGGCCCCGTTTTGGACACCGCCTCCTTCAAGTCTTTTGTGGGAATGCACGCGGTTCCGATTTTGTACGGCATGACCATTGGCGAATACGCCGGCATGGTACACGGGGAGGGGTGGGCCCAAACCCGGGGGTTGCAGTTAAGCGTGGTCCCACTGGACCGGTACCACCGCCAACCCGTTGCACTTCCGGTTCCGCCGTCTCCCAATTTGCGCACCCCAGAGGCCCTCCATGCTTATCCGTCGCTGTGTTTTTTTGAAGGCACGCCGGTTTCGGTTGGGCGGGGGACGGACCATCCTTTCGAGCAGTACGGGGCCCCTTGGTACCCCAAAAAAAACGCCCACCGGTTTGTGCCTTTGTCTAAGCCAGGTGCAACCGACCCCTTGTTCCGGGGGGACACCTGCTACGGATCCAAATACGCACCGGTCAAGCGCCCCGAGCGGGATCCCTTAGATTGGGAACCTTTGGCTGAGATGTACAAGGGATTTGTAGCCCAAACCAAACAAGACGATGCAGCACAATCCCGTGTGGATGCCTATCTCATTCGCCGAAAACTGCGTCAAGCCTATGACAGTGCCCTGGCCACCGTGGATACCAATGGTTTTCGCTTAACGGATACGACCTTGGGTTCCTTTGTTCACACCGCCGAGGTGGATTCTACCCAGTTTTACCGCAAGCCACGCATCTCCAAAGCCGACCGCAAGGCAGGCTTCCTTCGGCCGTTTATGAGTCGACTCGCAGGAACCGCGGCCGTGGCGCAGGCCCTTACCGAAGGATTGCCGATAGATCAATGGCCCACCTTGTGGGAAGAAGAGTTGCGGCAGTTTGAGGCCGTTCGCCGGTTGTACTTGTTGTATTCCGACGAACGCCTTTACCCGGCCTACGAAACCTACGAGCCGCCTAAAATCCGAAAATAAAACCGATCGACGGCAGCAAGGTGCCATTGGAATTTGGCAATTCCTGTGTCAGGTACCGCGTGGGGTCGTTGGGATCCACGATTGGCGCACCGGAGGCATCGCGTTGCACGTCGATAAAGGGGGCGCTTGCCACTTGGGCGGCTAGGGCATTTTGGATATCGAAGTACAGGTTGATGTAGGACTTTTTCAGGTACCACTTTTTGTCCACCCGGATGTTCAACCGGTCAAATTCCGGATTTCGCAAGGTGTTTAAGCGGCTGTAGTCCACCACGCTCCGGCCAAGTACGTCCCAGTTGGAACGCAGCGCTGTTGCCGCCGCATCAAACGGGGTGTACGGGGCGCCGCCCAGGTGTTGGTACTGCATGCCTACTTCCCAGTTTTTGGCGAATTTTTTTCCCAAGGTGAAGGTGGCAATCATCCGGTTGTCCCAGCTGGCGGGAATCAGGTCTCCGTTTTTGTCTTCAAAAAGGCTACGGAAAGTCGTAATGGCGGCAATTCCGAACCACCCTTTGTACAACTTTTGCTGGTACGTGAATTCGACGCCGTACGCGCGTCCGGACGAAGTGGAGGTGGCAGGCTGGTTGCCAATCACCCCAAAATCGCCTCCCAAATTGGCCAAACTGATTTGATCGTTGGTTAAGAAGGGGTACCGGCGGTAGTCTTTGTAAAATCCTTCCACGGAGGTTTTGGCGCTCCAGGGCCAAAATTGGGTGGTTCCCAACACGTAGTGGGTGGCTTGGATAAAGCGCATGGCATCCCGGTTGGCTTCGATGCCGTCGCGGTCTTTGAAACCCAGGGTGGTGTAGGGGGGGAGCTGCTTGTAAATGCCCCAGTTTCCATCAACCGTCCAGCGCTCGTTGAGGTAGTAGCTGAATGCGGCACGGGGAGACAGTCCGCTCAACGGATTGCGCATGGAAGCATTGTACCCGTTGCCATCTGTGCGCAAGCCCAAGGAAACTTTCAAGCGTTCGTCGGCAAACCGACCGGCCCACTGGGCAAAAAGGCTGTATTTGTACAGGGTAAACTGATTGGAATAGTCCAAAATTTGCCCTCCCGGCAATCGTTTGTCAAAAGTCTGCGTGTTGTACTTGGCTTGCTCCAGTCCGAATCCTACCGTTCCTTCGCTGTTCTTCCCCTTGAATACGCGTTCTACGCGCAACTTGTTTTCGATTTCCTGCGAAGCATAGTCCAGCAACTTGTCCGCATTTTTATCATTGTTGACGAATTTTTGCGCCGTGTTATTGAGCATGTAGCGGCTCAAAATCACATTCATGTAGCCGTTGTCGTACCCTTGGGTGTATTTGGCCCCAATCGAATAGTTCCACTGAAAATACTCGGGCAGGTAACTCAGGATGTAGCGTTGGGCAGGCAAGCTGTCCACACTGGTGTTTAAGGTAGATACGTCGTAAGCACCTAAGCTCAATAGGGTAATCGAGCTACGCTTTCCCAATTGATGTTTTACTTTAAATTGATAATCGCTGTAAGTCGGCAAGAAAGGCAACCCCAAGACTCCAAACAAGAATTGCAAGTACGATTGGCGCGCAGAAACCAGATAGGTCGTCTTTTTGGATAAAGGTCCTTCCAAGAACATTCCGACTTCGCTTGCACCCAATTGAAACAAACCTCCGGTACGGTCCGTGCGTCCGTCTTTTAGATTGATTTCCATTACGGAACTCAAGGTGTTACCGCGTTGGGCTTGGAAGGCTGAGGTGTAAAAATCAACGTCTCGAATCAGGTTGACGTTGATCATCCCCACCGGGCCCCCGCTGGCGCCTTGCGTGGCAAAGTGGTTGATGGCCGGAATTTCAATGCCGTCCAAGAAAAAGCGGTTTTCGTTGGGGCCGCCGCCTCGGATAAACAGGTCGTTGCGAAAAGCCAACCCCGATGCCACCCCGGGCAGCGATTGAATTACCTTGGAAATGTCTTGGTTTCCACCGGGATTCCGTTGAATTTCATTGATGCCAATGCTCTGAACACTGACGGGCGACTGGGCATCTTTCACAAAACTGGCCTGTGCATTGACTTTGACCTCCTCCAATTGCGTAGAAGAGGGTTCCAATTGGATTTGCAGTTCGGTTGGTCTCGTAGAAATGGATTGAATTTCAAACACCGTGCGGGACTTGTAGCCCAAGCTGCTGAACTGCACGTTGTGCAGCCCTGGCTTGACATTGGCAAATTTGAATTTACCGGAAACATCGGTGATGGTTTTTTGCCCTTCGGGCAAAAGGGTAACGGCCACGGAAGGCAAGGGTTCTTGCGTTTTCCCGTCGAAAACAGTGCCATTTACTACGGATTGGCCGTGGGCAAATAACGAAAAACCGGCCAGCAAGGCCGTAAAAAGAAAACGGAGTTTAAAGAGCTTTTGCATACTCCTTAAACTCCGTTAACCGGCATTTGTTCGCGATTTTCGGTTATTTTTTCTTGGACTTCATGAAATCCTTCAGGGCATCGGCGTAATTAAAAGGCTGCTTTTTCTTGTCGGCATCTTCTTGGCCCAATTTCAATGCAGTCTCGGCGGCCTTGATGGCTTCTTTTTCGCGCTGGTTCTTGCGCAACAACTGGGCGTAGAGGTAATGGCCGTACCAGTAATCGGGAGCCAATTGCACCGAACGCTCGGCAAATCCCAAGGCTACGGGCAATTCCTTGTCCACATTGTTCAAGTAGCTGGCTGCATTGCGGTATACCCGAGCGTCACTTGGTTTTTCCTCAATGGCCCGCTCGATGTTGTCCATGGCCTTTTGGTGGGTGTTGACTACAATGGGGATTTCGATTGCGGTCGTTTCCCAGGCCAATTGGAGAACGGCACCATCCATGGTAACCTGATGAAAGGCCAGTTCCATGGTTTCTAAAAAGGGAACTTTCCGGGGCTCCAAGGTCACCCGCAGCACGTCGTTGGCTTCGTCGTAGCCGTCAATGCCCCACAATTCGGTGCTTTGGTTCAAGATAAGGGTCCATTCCTTTTCTCCCGGGATGGTGAATACGCTGTATTTCCCTGCAGAAAGGGGTTGCCCGGCCAGGGTAACATCGGTGGAAAATTGAAGGATGGTGCTGCCGTTGGCACCGGTACGCCACAACTTTTTGTATTCCACCAATTGGCCAAATACCTTGCGGCCTTTGGCACTGGGGCGGGCATAGGTTACTTCTACATCGGTCAATCCAATACGCTGCTTTACCGTTCCAATGGGGGACGCGGCGGGAAGTTCTTGGGCGTTGCTGGTGAAGGCCGCCAGGGCCATCGCTACAACGGGGAGTATTTTTCTCATCATTTTGTGAATTTAGACCATTTTTTCCATGGCGCGCTTAACAAAGGAAGTTAACGCTTCTCCGTGCAATAAGTTTTGCTGCAACAAGGCCAAATCCTTCGCGTGTTGAATCAGCTCGCCCTGCTCTTCTGCGGGGGTTCTTAGGATTTTCCCTGCAAGGGCGTGGTTGCCGTTGACGACCAGGTCAAAGGACTCGGGCAGGTCGCCCATGCCCATGAAACCGCCGCCTCCGGTAGCGCTCATTTCGCGCATTCTGCGCATAAATTCGGGAACCGTTACTACCATCGGGGCATCGTCGGACTCCAAAGCCTCTACGCGCACCGTAA
>JBILEM010000087.1:0-6167 GCA_044352085.1 Schleiferiaceae bacterium | reverse complement strand
GGCCATACCGACAACCAAGGAGCGGCAAACTACAACCGGGCATTGAGCCAGGGCCGAGCGGAATCGGTCAAAAAAGCGTTGGTGGAGCGGGGAATTGATGCTACGCGTTTGGAGGCAAAAGGCTACGGTCCCGATCGACCGGTGGCTCCCAATACGACCCCGGAAGGAAGGGCGCTCAACCGGCGTACCGAAATGCTAATAAAATCAAAGTAAAATTTTATTTAATCGTTGTAACGATCAGGCCAGCAATACTTTAAGTACCTTTTAAACTCCAGTTCTTTCGCGTTGTCCGCAGGCGTGTAGTACCGGGGCGTAGCGACTTGGTCGGGAAAGTAGTTCTGGGGCACAAAATGCCCGGGATGGTTGTGGGGATACACGTACTGCGCGCCGTACCCCAAATTTTTCATCGCTCGGGTGGGGGCGTTGCGCAAATGCAGCGGCACCGAAGCTTGGGCAGTGGCTTCCGCAGCCGCCATCGCCGCATCCATGGCCAAATACGATGCGTTGCTTTTGGGCGACGAGGCCAGGTATACAATGCACTGCCCCAAGGGAATGCGGGCCTCGGGCATGCCCAGTTTCTCGACGGCATCGAACGTGGCGTTGGCCAAAACCAGGGCATTGGGGTTGGCGTTTCCAATGTCTTCCGAAGCGGAAATAACCAGCCGCCGGGCGATAAACGCGGGCGGTTCACCGCCCACCAACATCCGTGCGGCCCAATACAGGGCGGCATCGGGATCCGATCCGCGGATACTTTTGATCAGGGCAGAAGCCATGTCGTAGTGGGCTTCGCCTCCCTTGTCGTACTGAACCACCAGCCGAGAACCGACGGACTCCACAAACGCATTGTCCACTTCGGATACCCCCCGTGCCTCGGCCTGTTCCAAGACCCATTCGGTCTGGTTGAGCATTTTCCGACCGTCGCCCCCGGCCAACGCCAAGAGCATGTCCCACTCCCGAATGGAAACAGAAAGGGATTTTAGGTAGTCGTCTTGGGCCACGGCGCGTTCCGTTAATTGGCGCAATTCGTCGTCGGACAAGGACTTAAGCACGTAGAGTTGGCACCGGGAAAGCAAGGCCGGAATCACTTCGAAGCTGGGATTTTCGGTGGTGGCTCCAATTAAGGTGACCACTCCTTTTTCCACCGCCGCCAGCAAGGCATCTTGCTGCGCCTTGGAGAATCGGTGAATCTCGTCGATGAACAGCAAATGCCCGTTGGTGGAGCGGAATAGGGAATTTTGCTCGGCTTGGTGCAGGACGTCGCGCACTTCTTTTACGCCCGACGAAATGGCGCTCAGCGCAGAAAAGGACATGCCCGTTTCACCGGCCATCAAAAGGGCCAAAGTCGTTTTCCCGACGCCCGGAGGCCCCCAGAGCAGGAGGGAAGGCAGGCGTTTTGCGGCAATGGAGGCGGTTAAGGCGCCTTGCGGCCCCACCAAATGCGCTTGGCCCACCATTTCAGCAAGAGACGTAGGGCGTCGGCGTTCGGCCAAAGGAGCACGGGATTCCATGCGTTAAAAGTACCGCTCAACGCCCAATCCAAAGAGGGCAAAGTCGTATTTCACCGGATCCATCGGATCCAGGGTTCGGAGCGCTCGGTCCAGTTCTTCTACCGCACGGGCGTCGCTGGCGGTTCGGGTTAAAAGTCCCAAGGAGCGGGCTACTCTCCCGGTATGCACATCCAGGGGGATGCTGAGTTTGCTTTTGGGCAAGTGGCTCCAGAGGCCCAAATCCACGCCTCCAGCAGCGGGACGAACCATCCACCGCAGGTACAAGTGCAAACGTTTGGCCGCTGAACCGGAAGCAGGCGAAGCCACGTGCTTGGCTACGCGAGGAGGTGCCTCAGCTGCCGCTAAAAAAGCCAACCGGAAGCGATCGATGGCCGCAAAACAATTGGACTCCGATTCCGTCGGTACAAAATAGGTAGACAACGACGGTGCTTGCGCGTAGAGCGTTCGAAGTGCTTTGAAAAAAGCCATTCCATCTTCCGGAAGAAAGGTCCGGTGTCCTCCCGACCAGGCCGACCATTCCTTCGTATTGGCCTCTGTTATAAAGGCATACGGGGCATGGTCCATGTGGGCAAAAAGCCGATCCAGGCTGGCCAAGATGGACTTTCGCTGCCCCCATGCCCACGTGGCGGCAAAAAAACCAGCGATTTCCGCGTCCATCGGAGAATCTGCATATTTCCTAGGAAAGGAGACCGGGTCTTCCGGGAGGAAGTTGGGATGTTCGTATTGAGCCGCTTTCTCGTTCAGGAAATCGCGCAACTCGTTGGTATTCAACACTGCATCAACGCATTAGTCCCTCTTCGAGGTAGACCTTTCGGTCCGCCAAAGCGGCCATGGACGCGCTGTGGGTAACCACCACCACGCCTACGTGCCATTCGGCCACGGCTTGTCGGAGCAAGTGGTGCAAGGCTTCTGCATTGCCCGCATCCAAATTTCCCGAGGGTTCGTCGGCCAAAAGGAGGGCCGGACGGTTGTGGAGCGCCCGCGCAACCGCCACCCGCTGCTGTTCTCCACCGGAAAGGGCATTGGGCTTGTGGTGCAACCGGTCTTGGAGGCCAAAAGCACGCAGCAATTCTTCGGCACGTTCCAAAGCCTCTGATTTTCCAACTCCTGCCAAAAATCCGGGCATGGCCGCATTTTCCAACGCCGTAAAATCGGGCAAAAGATTATGAAACTGAAAAACAAAGCCAACCGACCGAAGGCGAAACGCATCCTGGGTTTTGGCGGTGGTGGGGTAGGGCGAGCCTTGGAAAGTGAGGGAGCCTTCGTCGGGCTGATCCAAGCTACCCAAAAGATTGAGCAAGGTTGTTTTACCGGAGCCCGATGCTCCCAGTACGGCAACCAATTCCCGGGAGGCCACCTCCAAGTTGACTCCGCGCAGAACCTCCACGGTTCCGTAGCGTTTTTTTAGGCCCGTAGCGACCAGCAAGGGAACGTTCATTTGCCAAAGGTAACCTACCTTTGCAACCTGAAAAAGCAAGAACCATGAACCTGCACGAGTACCAAGGAAAATCGTTATTGAGTGGCTTCGGTGTACGCACCCAGCGCGGATTGGTAGCCCAAACCCCCGACGAAGCGGTTGACGCTGCCAAAAAATTGGCGGAAGAGACCGGAACCGGTTGGTTTGTTGTGAAAGCCCAAATCCATGCAGGGGGTCGCGGAAAAGGCGGAGGTGTGAAATTGGCCAAGAACCTGGACGAAGTTCGCGAAAAGGCGCAGGCCATCTTGGGCATGCAGCTGATCACCCCCCAAACGCCTCCCGAAGGAAAGAAAGTACACCAAGTGTACATCGCGGAAGACGTGTATTACCCAGGGCCCAGCGAAACCAAAGAATTTTACATTTCTGTTCTGTTGGATCGCCAAAAAGGCGTGAACACGGTTGTATACAGCACCGAAGGTGGAATGGACATTGAAGAAGTGGCCGAGCACACGCCCGAGCGCATTTTCAAAGAGACGGTAGATCCTTCCGTGGGTCTTCAGCCGTTTCAAGCCCGCAAAATCGCAACGCACTTGGGTTGCACCGGCGGGGCATTCAAGGAAATGGTCGCTTTCGTTCAAAATTTGTACACGGCGTACGTTTCTATCGACGCCTCTTTGTTTGAAATCAACCCCGTTCTGAAAACCTCGGACGACAAAATCATTGCCGTAGATGCCAAGGTTTCCTTGGACGGCAACGCCTTGTTCCGCCACCCGGAAATTGCCGCCATGCGCGACCTACGCGAAGAAGACCCCACCGAAGTGGAGGCCGGCGAAGCAGGATTGAACTTTGTTAAACTCGACGGCAACGTGGGCTGCATGGTGAACGGAGCAGGTCTGGCCATGGCCACCATGGACATCATCAAAATGGCTGGTGGAAGCCCCGCAAACTTCTTGGACGTAGGCGGTACCGCCGATGCCAAGCGCGTGGAAACCGCTTTCCGTATCATCTTGCGCGACCAACATGTCAAAGCGATTTTGGTGAATATTTTTGGCGGAATTGTTCGGTGCGACCGCGTGGCACAAGGCATTGTGGATGCCTACCGTTCCATCGGCGAAATCCCCGTTCCCATCATTGTTCGCTTGCAAGGAACCAACGCGGAGGAGGCAAAGGCCTTGATCGACTCCAGCGGTCTGAAAGTGTATTCCGCCATTGCCTTGAAAGAGGCGGCGGACTTGGTGCAGTCCTTGGTTAAATAATTTTTGCGATATCGCTAAGCGGTGGGTACCCTGGAATTTATTTCTTCGGTACTCACCATTTTTTTTGTGGTCGCCCTTGCCTACCAAAAGGCGTATGCTTGGCCGGCAGGAATTGCAGGGACGTTGCTGGCTATCTGGCCGTACTACGAGGTGGGCTTGGTTGCCGAGGCATTGCTGCAGGCAGTTTACGCGGTAGTAGGCGCTGTGGGTTGGTGGCAATGGAACCGTGCTCGGGGGTATGCTACCGAATCCCTTCGACGTCCCTCGTGGTTGTCTGGCTCAGAGCGATTTCGTTATGCTGGACTTTTTCTGGCACTTTGGGCTGTGGTGGGAATCGTGCTGGCACCGTGGAGCAGCATGCCCTGGCTTGATACAGCGCTTTTTGCGGCCGGCACCTGGGCCACTTGGCTGGATGCAAACCGAAAAATGGATGCCTGGATAATTTGGATAGGAGCAAACGCGGTCAGTGTCTGGACGGCATGGGAAAGAGACTTGTATGCCTTCGTAGGGCTTTACGCGCTCTTGGCTCTTCTAAGCTTACATGGATTGATCAAATGGGCCAATCTAAATTATTCAACCACAGTCGAAAAGAATTAAAAGCGTCTGCATCTATTCCATGGCCCAGCCAGGGAAAGCGGTGGTATTCAAGGTCGACGGCTGTTGCCTTTTTCAATTGATCGTACGTGGCATCCGGCCAAGCAATGGGGATGACTTGGTCTTGTTCCCCGTGGGAGGCCCAGATTGGTGGACAGGAGACAGGCAATAGGGGCGCATTTAAATCCCGATTCCAGTACCCCGAAAATGCAGCAACTGCCTGAATAGAAAGTGGTTGTGTTAGAAGTGCGGACAGAGAAAGAATCGACCCTTGGGAAAATCCCACCAAGACCGGGCGATGCAGGTCCAAACCAACGTGTTCGCCCATCTTTGCAATAAACCGAAGTACCTGATCCCGAGAAGAATGGCCTTGTTCGGTGTTGGACCAACGCTCCCGGGGTTGGGTGAAATCGATGGAAAACCAGGCGTAACCGCCCTGATCCAAAGACAAAGGAGCCCGCAAGGAGAATACGGCACTGTTCGCTGGGAGCATCTTTTCAAAAGAAAATAGATCCTGCTCGTTGCTCCCGTAACCATGTAGTAAAACAAAACAAGGCACCTTTTGCTCAGAAACCGGTGTCTGAGGACCTCGATACAAAAAAGAAATTCCCTCTAATTCCATGGCACAATGTCCCACGTTGAATCGGGGAGAAGACGAACGGCGTGGACAAATTGACCCGGATTTCGGGTAGAACCGGTCCATTCTTCGGGGGATACCATGCGAAGAACGTATTCATCTTCGGTTTGATAAAGAAAGTATACCTGAAGCATAACCGGTTTGAATCCCATTCGGGCTTGATAGATCCAGGACGCCAGCTCTTTCCGACGTTGAATGGCAGTAGCCTGGCTGGCCAGGAGTTCCATTTGGCTCCGAATTTGTTCCATCTGGACATCGGTCTGCCACGACATGGCATTTTGGCCCTGCAGCGCTAAAGCTCCAGCATCCGTTGGAACGATGGGAGGGCTTCCGACGTGGTGAGCATAGGGGAGGAGTCCCGGATTTTCAGCGGTTTTATCCGCATCAATGGGGTTGACAAAGTCGGAGGAACTCACAAGGCAAAGGTAGAATTTCCGCCGTTCTCGGTTGACGGGAACACGCCAAAAAGGTCTTCTGCTGCGCGAAAGCGAAAGGCAAAAATCTCTTCCAATTTGGGCCGCACCAACCAGGGGTGCACCAAATCCCCGAGGGGACCAAAAGGAATGAGGTAGGATACGCGGTCCTTCATGGCGACCCCGCCGGGAATGGCTTCAAAGAAATGCTCGTGGTGCCAAATGGAATAAGGGCCAACCCGTTGTTCGTCTACAAAATACGAGAAGTCCCGTACATGGGTAATTTCGGTTGTCCAATTCATCGGAATCCCAAGAAGTGGCCGAACTTTATAATGAATAAAC
>JBILEM010000086.1:0-6196 GCA_044352085.1 Schleiferiaceae bacterium | reverse complement strand
GCCGTAAAGTTGAAGGGCGTGATGGCCACCACAAAGCCTTCCAACGGACGGTATTCCAGCCGGTTCCACATGCCGGGAGAGGATGCGGGCTGCTGGGCATAAATGTCCGTCATGTACTGCACGTTGAAGCGCAAAAAGTCCGCAAACTCGCAGGCAGCGTCAATTTCCGCTTGGTGCGCTGTCTTGGACTGCGCCAGCATGGTGGCCGCGTTGATGGTGGCACGGTAGGGCCCGCTGACCAAGTCCGCCACCTTCAAAAAGATCGCCGCGCGCTGTTCCCAGCCCAAAGATCCCCACTGGGGTCGGGCCGCCAAGGCCGCATCAACCGCCGCTTGCACGTGGGACTTGTCCCCGCGGTGCCAGCAGCCAATCACGTGGTGCCGGTCGTGCGGTGGCGCAATGTTGACCGTTTTTCCCGTCCGCACTTCCTTCCCGTTGATCACCATGGGAACGTCGATGTGCTGGGCGTACATTTCGTTGTATTTGGCCACCAGCGCTTCCCGGGCAGGCGTGCCGGGGGCGTACGAATAAATCGGTTCGTTGATGGGGGCGGGAACGTGAAATTGGCTGTTGGTTGCCATGGGAAAGGGGTTTATCGAACAGGGAAACAAAACAAGGTCTTCCGCAAAGGTCGGGCGGAAAGTTGGAGCATCAAAGGTCCGACGGGTCCGTAGGTTCCTGGATGACTTGCATCACCGAACCTTCGTAGGCAATCCGCAGCGCGCTCAGTCCGCCGCCGCGCCAGCATCCGGTGTCAATGCCCCACGCCCGCGGTGCCGCAAAGAACGTGGGCTTTCCGGTGGGCTGGACGACGTGTCCAAAAATCTGAAGTTTTCCAACGGAACGCAGCGGGGACCGGTTGTGCAGTACCCCGCGGCTGCTGTAGGCATTGTACGGCGCGCGGGCCGTGGCGGCTATTCCGGCGTGCGTCACCAGCAAATGCGGGGTTTCCCATTTGAGCGGCAGCCCGCGCATCCATTCCGCCGTTTTCCGCAGGCTGATTTCCCGCTTGGCAAAGTCGCGCTTGGTCTTTTCCACCACAGGCACGTCCTTGCCGGCCAAAATAGCCTCCTCAAAAAGCAGTTCGTGGTTGCCTTTGACCACAAAAACGTGGTAAGGGTAGTCGTACTGTAGGGAACGTACGTAATCCACCACCTTGGCAGACCGACGTCCCTTGTTGACCAGGTCGCCGGTAAAAACCAAAAATTCCTCGCCCGGGGTCCAATGCAGCTCCACCAAACGCTTCAGCGTCCGGTAGCATCCATGCACGTCGGCCACAACCAAAACATTCATGCCGGGCAGTGTGGGGAGGGAGTGGCGCTCATGGGAGGGGGGTGTGCTGCGGGAGGGGCCCCGCGCAGCGGGGCCGAAGGACTTAGCTGTTCAGCATCACCGGCATCACGAGCATCAGGATGTCTTCGCCGTTTTCCGTGCCGTCGGTCGGAACAATCAGACCGGCGCGGTTGGGAGAAGACAGTTCAATCCGAACTTCTTCGGACTCCAGGTTGCCCAGCATATCGGCGATAAAGCGCGAGTTGAAGCCAATCTCGATGTCGTTTCCTTCGTAGTGGCAGGTCAAGCGCTCGTGGGCCTTGTTGGCGAAATCGACGTCCTCCGCGGAAATGTGGAGTTCGTTGCCGGCCACCTTGAAGCGAATTTGGTGCGTCGTTTTGTTGGCAAAAATCGACACCCGCTTGGTGGAGCTCAGCAGCGACGAACGGTCCAACGTCATTTTGTTGGGGTTGTCGCGCGGAATCACCGCCTCGTAGTTGGGGTATTTTCCGTCGATCAAGCGGCAGGTCAACACCGTGTCGTCGTATTCAAAACGGGCGTTGGCCGCGGTGTGCGTGATGGTCACCGTGTTGGTGCCGTTGCCCACGGAACCCTTGATCAGCGTCAACGGCTTTTTGGGCAAAATAAATTCGGCCGTGTGGTCCGTGCCGAGGTCCGTGCGGCGGTACCGCACCAGCTTGTGGGCGTCGGTCGCTACAAAGGTGAGGCTGTCTGAGGCGAACTGAAAGAACACCCCGCTCATGACCGGGCGCAAGTCGTCGTTACCGGCGGCAAAAAGGGTCTTTTGGATGGCCGTGGCCAGCACGTGGGCAGGCAGCTCGGCCGAGCTGGCGTCCTCCAAGTCGGGGAGCTGCGGGAATTCCGCGCCGTCCACAAAGGCCACCGAGTACTTGCCGAAGTCGCTGCTGATTTCTACCGCGTGGGTTTTGTCGTCAAACGTAAAGGTCAGCGGCTGCTCGGGAAAAGACTTCAGGGTGTCCAACAAAATCCGGGCAGGCACAGCGGCCAAACCGCTTCCATCGGCCTCCACCCGCACCGTGGTGCTCATGGTGGTCTCCAGGTCCGACGCCGTGATTTTCAAGGCAGACGGAGCCAATTCAAACAAGATGTTGTCCAAAATCGGCAACGTATTGTTGTTGTTGATCACACCGGAGATGGATTGCAAAGAGCGCAGCAATTGGCTGCTGGAGACGATGAATTTCATAGGGGCAAATTAACGGAACGAACGAAGGGAAAACAAGGCGGACTGGAAACCGTGCCGCTGAATAAGCACAAACCGACCATCGCTCAAAAAAGCGTAGAATCGGTCGGGGTCAAAACGCGAAGCGGGCGCCCCTTCGTAGGGAACGGCTTCGGGATCTCCCGGCACGTGGTAAGCGGTCAAGGTCCAGTCTTGATCCTTGGAACGAAGGTACAATTCGAAAGCGGGTTGGCTTTTGCGCAGGCTGTCTTGTTTGGAAAAAATTTTATCCGACGGAATGATCATGCCCTCGTACATGAGGGTGCGGAAGGCCGCGAAGGCCGCTTGGACAGACAGGTCGCGGGGATTGGCCAGGGGCGCGCCCTTGGATCCGTTGGCCAGCAGCGGGTACACGGCATAGCTGCCGTCGCTGCCCCGGGTGAGGGCCACCGACGCTGCGGTGGAGTCAAAATACCGCATGCGGACCTCGCGCACTTCCCGGTGGTCCACCCCAAACACGGTGCGGTCCCGCCACAGGTCTTCCCGCGTGAAAAACCGCGAGCTCAAATAGCCATTGAATCCAGGGATGTACACAGCATAGGGCTGGTCGGCCCCGTGCAGCATCATGTAGGTGCCCAGCATATCCGGGGTTTCCGTGCCCACGTAAAAATGCTTGACTTCCTCGCCGTTGGCGTACACCGTAACCTCTTTTCCGTAGGTAGACATGGCCTCTACAATGGCCGGCAGGGCCGACTTTTGCGGGAAATTCCGCAGCGCCATGCGGTGCAGGGTTTCCAAAATCACCTCTACCGCATCCGGACGGGCGGCGTAAGCGCCGTTTACCTTCCAACCCGACTTCTCCCGGGTCAGGACCACGGTGTCCGGCGTCTTGTCCCAAATCACAATCCGGTCTACCGCCGCGGTATCGGTGTAGGCAAAGTCGTAATTCTGTTCGCGGTGGTCCGTGCCCAAAGACAAGGTGTACCGGTACAGGCCGTAGCCCACCAGGCTGCAAATCACCAAAATCAGGGCCAGCCGGCGGGGAGTGAAGGTGCGGTTCATTGGGGTTTGGAGTATCTACGTTTGCGGTTCAGCCGGAACAAATATCCGCCCAAACCGACCAAAAGCAAGGGCAGGGCCGTGTTGGTGGTTTTCCAAAACGTTCCCTCCCGGGTCACCCGTTGGGCGTCCAACAAGCGGAGCTTCACCTCCCGGCTTCGGACGCCAATCAAACCGTCGCTGTCCAGCAAATAATCCACGGCATTCAGCAGGAATCCGCCGTTGCCGTACTGCATGTCCGTGTACTGGTCAAAGCCCATGGGCAAGGGTACGCCGCGGGCCAAATTGGGATTCACCAAATTCAACTGGTTCTTGGCCACGTCGCCGTCGGCAATCACCAGTTGTTGCGTGGGTTTGCTGGTGGCCAATAAGGGAATGCTCTGGCCTTGTTCATTCTTGGGAGCGATGCGGTTTTTAAACACCGACGGGAACTGGCCTTCCAGCAGGACGGCCACCGGAAGGAGGCGGTCCTGGAAGGTGGCCTCCACGGGTTCCTCGTACAAAGTGCGCAGGCTCACCACGCTGGGCGTGGCTTGGCGCTTGCTGTACGGGGAAGACTGCAGCAGCATCGTTTTGCGAACGCCCGGAACCGCGACGGTGTCCAACGACGTGCCAAATTCGATGCGTACCGCGTTCAAATCCTTGGCAATGGGGTGCTGGGACTGGGACATCAGCAAGGGGAAGTAAACCCAGCGGTGGATGGCCCGGCGGTCGTTCACCCCGCCCGCCACCAGGTCTTGGAGCAGGGCCGTGTTAACGCGCACGCCGTACCCAAAGAGCTGGTCGCTCAGCCGGAGGGCGTCCCACTGCGGGTAGGCCAAAAATTCAGGGGCGCGGCTCAAGCTGTCGATCTCCGCATGCACCGCATCCACGGCCCAAATGACCTTGCCGCCGGACATGATGTACTGGTCCATCAGCCATTTGTCCAGGTCGCTGAAGGGCTGGGTGGGCTTGTTGACCACCACCAATTGGAAGGTGTTGAGGCGCAGCTGCTGCTGCTGCAACGACGGCTCCCGGGAAGTGCTGTCTACCACAAATTCGCGGAGGTTAAAGCGCTCCACAGCATAGTTTTTGGACAACTCGTACTCCAGACTGGCCGACTTTGCGCGGGGCAACTCGCCGTGTCCTTCCAGCAAGGCCACCTTGGGTCGGTCCGGCAGGACCAACTGGCGCAGGGCATTGGCCAAGGCGTATTCCAAGTTTTGGACCGAGGCGTTGATTTGTGCTTCCGGCGCTACGGCAAACTGCTCCGTCAGCAACAAGACCGTGGTCTCTTTGTCTCCGTACGACGCCACCGCCCCGGGAAACAATTCCAAATTGCGCACCCCGTTTTTCTCCTTGACTTCTACCTGAACGGCTTGCAGCCCCTTGGACCGCAGCTGCTGGTACACTTCGGCGCGGTCCCGCTCGTCCTCAGACTCCGACGGGTCCACAATGCGGAATTGCACCAGCCGGTTTTCTGCCCGGAATTCGTTGAGCATCTGCAGGGTTTCCCGCTTCAGGCGCTGAAATCCGGTGGGGAGGTCACCTTCCAGGTACACCGTAAATAGAAGAGGTTCGTCCACTTTTTCCAAAAGTCCGAGGGTGCTTTCTCCCAAGGAATAGCGTTTTTCGGCGGTCAAGTCCCAGCGGAAATGCACCCACTGAGACCCCACGTTCACGGCCAAAACCACCGCTGCGAGCAAAAGCCATTGGCGGGCAGGGGCCGAGCTGTTGCTGCGGCGCAGAAGCACCCACCGGGCGCCGCCCAAGAAAAGGGCCGTGAGGCCCAGGAAATACACCAGGTCTCGGCTGTCCAACACCCCGCGGGAGAGCGAAAGGTAATGCTCGTTCATTCCCAGCTGGAGGATGAACAGCTGCATGCCTTGAAAGAAGGACAAGTCGGCCATGCGCTCCAGGCCGTCGAACAGCAAGAAGCTGCCCAGCATGCCGCCCATAAAGGCCACAATGGTGTTGTCGGTGAGGGACGACGCAAAAAGGCCAATGCTGAGGTAGGCGGAAGCCAAAAAGAAGAGCCCCACGTAGGATCCGGCCACGCTGCCCAGGTCCACGTTGCCCTGGGGGTTGCCCAGCTGGTAAACGGTGAACACGTAGGCCAGGGTGGGGAGGAGGGCCAGGCCCACCAAGACCCCGCCTGCCAAAAACTTGCCCAAAACAATTTGTCCGTCGGTCAGGGGCTTGGTCTGCAGGAGTTCCAGGGTGCCCAGGCGGCGTTCGTCGGCCAGCATGCGCATGGACAGGGCCGGGATGAGGAAGAGGAACACCCACGGTGCCAGCATAAAGAGGCCGTCGAGTTGGGCATAGCCGCTGTCGAGCAGGTTAAATTCCCCGGGGAAGAGCCACAAAAACAGGGAGGTGAGCATCAGAAAGACGCCCAAAACGGCGTATCCCGTGATGGTGGCGAAAAAACTGGCAATTTCTTTGAGGACGAGGGCGCGCATGGCTTAGGCAGGGATATCAAGGGGACGGACGGACCAAGCCCGCGCCGGAGCGCTGAACAGGGCCTTGATCGGGGGCCAAATTTCGGCAAATAACCCAGAAGTTCGGTAGGCGTCCAAATCGGATTCGCTTTCCCAGGTGCTGAGGGTGAAAAAGGTTCCGGGCACTGGGCCTTCCAAGAGGACCATGGACAGGCAGCCGGGGAATTGGCGGATGGCGGTTTTG
>JBILEM010000085.1:0-6231 GCA_044352085.1 Schleiferiaceae bacterium | reverse complement strand
AGACCCGTTTGGTCCGCGGTATCCAAGAGGGAATTGCCAATTCGATTTTGGTTAAGGTCAACCAAATTGGTACGTTAACAGAGACCATCAACACGGTACAACGTGCCCAGCGCAATGGCTACACCAGTGTGATGAGCCACCGTTCGGGGGAAACCGAAGACAGCACCATTGCCGATTTGGCCGTCGCATTGGGTACCGGTCAAATCAAGACCGGTTCGGCCAGCAGATCCGACCGGATGGCCAAGTACAACCAGCTGCTTCGCATTGAAGAAATGCTGGGTGAGCAAGCCCTGTTTCCCGGCAGAAATTTGCGTTAATTCAACCAGACAATTCAAATAAATACCAAAAAATGGATCGCATAAAAGAGCATTTTGCCTCTAAAATTCCCGGAGCTGTAGCGGAAGTGAAACAGTTCATTGCCGAGAAAGGCGAAGAAGTGGTGGGACAAATCACCGTTGCCCAATTGTACCAGGGCATGCGCGGAATGTTGGCCTTGATTTGCGAAACCTCCAAATTGGATGCGGAAGAAGGCATCCGCTTCCGCGGATACAGCATTCCGGAACTGCAGGAAAAGCTCCCCAAGTACCCCGGCGGCAGCGAGCCCTTGCCCGAAGGATTGTTCTACTTGATGTTGATGGACGAAATGCCAACCGATGACGACGTACGTCGGCTGAGCAATAGCTGGGCGCGCAGAGCCATTGTTCCTCAGCACGTGTTTAAGGCCATTGATGCCTTGCCAACCACCGCGCACCCCATGACCCAATTCGGCATTGCCATAATGGCCTTGCGCACGGAAAGCGAATTCGCGAAAGCCTATTCCGCGGGTATCCCAAAGAGCGAATACTGGTCCTACACCTACGAGGACACCATGAACCTCATCGCTCGTTTGCCTCGTGTTGCTGCGTACATCTACCGCCGCACGTACTGCGAAGGTGTTCACATTGAACCGGACCCCAAATTGGATTGGGCGGGCAATTTTGCCCACATGCTGGGCTTTGAGTCGGAAGAGTTCCGCGAGTTAATGCGCCTCTACATGACCATCCACGCCGACCACGAAGGTGGCAACGTTTCTGCGCACACGGTGAAATTGGTGGGCAGCGCCTTGTCCGACGCCTACCAAAGTTTTGCAGCAGGCATGAACGGTCTGGCAGGTCCCTTGCACGGATTGGCCAACCAAGAGGTGATGGTTTGGACGTTGAACATGCTGGATGAATTGGGTACACAAACCCCCACCAAAGAGCAAATCTCCGACTACTGCAAGCGTACCTTGGCAGAAGGCAAGGTGGTTCCCGGTTTTGGCCATGCGGTTCTCCGCAAAACGGATCCCCGGTACACCGCTCAGCGCGAGTTTGCATTGAAGCACATGCCCAACGATCCGTTGTTCCAGGTGATTTCCAACATTTACGAAGTGGTGCCCGAGATCTTGTTGGCTACCGGAAAGGTGAAAAATCCTTGGCCGAACGTAGATGCACACAGCGGTCAGCTCTTGATGTACTACGGTCTCAAAGAGTACGATTTTTACACCGTATTGTTTGGGGTATCCCGCTCTTTGGGAGTACTTGCCAACCTGATTTGGGACCGCACGTTGAGTTTCCCGATTGAGCGTCCGGGTTCCACAACAACTGCCCTATTAAAGAAGAAATTTTCGTAACTTTGCACTCCTTTTTGCGGCAGGTAAATCCCTGAGGCACCGCAAAAAAGAGTTAAAAAAACGTTAAACCCTCTTGCGAAAGGCCGCAGCCTCAGGTTTTGCAGGATACAAAGGTGATGATTCATGTCTGAAGAATTGAACCAAAACGAAGAAATGGCTCCCGAGGGAGTAACCACACCCGAAACGACGGAAGAAGTTGTTGCGGCTCCTGTGGTAGAAGAGGCTCCTGCTGTTGAAGCAGCCGAGGAGCCTGCGGCGGTAGTGGCTGAAGAGCCTGCTGCGGTAGTGGCTAAAGAGCCTGTTGCTGTTGCAGAAATGGACGAAGAAGAAGGCGAATTGGACTTGACCGTGGTTGAGGAAGAGGAAGCATTCGACTGGGACAAGTTTGAGTCGGCCAACCAGCACGATGCGGCTTACCTGGAAATGGAAAAGCGTTACGAGGCCACTTTGTCTACTTCGGTAGAGCACCAAGTGGTGAGTGGTGTCGTTGTAAACAAGTCCGAGCGTGACGTAATTATCGACATCGGCTCCAAGTCCGAAGGCGTTGTCTCCTTGAACGAATTCCGCTACAATCCCGACTTGAAAGTAGGGGACTTGGTGGAAGTGTTGGTGGACAAGCAAGAGGACAAACTGGGTCAGTTGGTGCTTTCGCACCGCAAAGCCCGCTCCATCAAGGCGTGGGACCGTGTCAACGATGCGTTCCTTACCGAAGAAGTGGTGCAAGGCTATGTGAAGTGCCGCACCAAAGGCGGTATGATCGTAGACGTATTTGGACTCGAGGCCTTCTTGCCTGGTTCTCAGATCGACGTCAAGCCGATCCGCGACTACGACATCTTCGTGGACAAGACCATGGAGTTCAAGATTGTTAAGATCAACCACGAATTCAAGAACGTGGTGGTTTCGCACAAGGCCCTTATCGAAGCGGACTTGGAAGAGCAAAAGCGCAAAATCATTGGCCAGTTGGAGAAAGGGCAAGTCCTGGAAGGCGTGGTCAAGAACATCACCAGCTACGGGGTGTTCATCGATTTGGGCGGCGTAGACGGTTTGGTGCACATCACCGACCTGTCTTGGAGCCGTATTTCTCACCCAAGCGAGGTGGTGGAATTGGATCAGCGCCTGAATGTTGTTATTTTGGACTTCGACGAGGCCAAGACCCGTATCCAGTTGGGCTTGAAGCAATTGTTCCCCCACCCATGGGAAGCTTTGACCACCGAAATCAACGAGGGCGACCGCGTGAAAGGCAAAGTTGTGGTATTGGCCGATTACGGCGCATTTGTAGAGATTCAACCCGGCGTAGAAGGCTTGGTACACGTCTCCGAGATGAGCTGGGGCACCCACTTGCGCAGCGCGCAAGACTTTGTGAAGGTGGGCCAAGAAGTGGAAACGTTGGTTTTGGGCATTGACCGTGAAGAGCGCAAAATGTCATTGGGTATCAAGCAATTGACCCCAGATCCATGGGCTTCGATCACCACCAAGTACCCCTTGGGATCTACCCACAAAGGCACGGTTCGCAACTTCACCAACTTCGGCGTATTCTTGGAATTGGAAGAGGGCATCGACGGCCTGATCCACATTTCCGACCTTTCTTGGACCAAGAAGGTGAAGCACCCAAGCGAGTTCACCTCGGTGGGCGCTGTTTTGGAGGTGAAGGTGTTGGATATCGACGAGTCCAACCGCCGTTTGAGCCTCGGCCACAAGCAGGTTTCCGAGAATCCATGGGACAACTACGAAGCCGTATTCGAGGTTGGCACTGCCCACACCGGCAAGGTAACCGAAGCCGTGGACAAAGGATTCAATGTGATGTTTGAGACGTTTGGTGTAGAAGGCTTCTGCCCGACCCGCCACGCCGCAAAAGAAGACGGTTCCAACTTCAAGGTAGGAGACGTTCTGGAATTCAAAGTTTTGGAATTCAACCGCGATTCTCGTCGCATCTTGGTAAGCCATGCCCAAACGCACAAAGAAATGCCCGCTGAAGAGAAATCAGCTGGTTCATCCAAAGGCAAAAAGGGCGGTTCCGGAAACAGCAGCGTCAATGAAGTGAATGCCGCTGTTGAGAAGACCACCTTGGGTGATTTGGATGCGTTGGCACGTTTGAAAGACCAAATGGACAACAACGCATAAGCGACGTTTTTCCAGGTTTCATTGGGCCGTCTCGGAAGAGGCGGCCCTTTTTTTTGGGGCCCTTTTGCTGAATGCTGAAGGACTCCGCACAACCACGTTGTACCTTGTTGCTATGAAATACCAACCAACGGCCGGAGGATTGGCCGATTTTTTAAACGACTGGGCCCCTACCCAATTGGCGGAGTCCTACGACAATGTGGGACTTTTGGTCGGTAGTCCAGTTTGGCCTGTGGAGCGGGTTCTGGTTGCCCTGGATACGACCGAGGCCGTGCTGGAGGAAGCCATAGCCAGGGGCGCTCAGGCCATTGTGTCGCACCACCCTGTTTTGTTTTCGGGATTGAAGAAGATTACCGGCAAAACCGAGGTAGAGCGGATTGTGGAGCGCGCCTTGGTACATAAAATTGCATTGCTGTGCGCCCACACCAATTTGGACGCTATCCCAGGCGGCGTGAGCACAACGCTGGCCGACCGACTGGGGTTGCAAGACGTTCGGATTTTGGCCCCACGGAAGGATTTGTTGCTTCAGCTGGTAACGTGGGTACCGCTTGACCACGTGGAGCAGGTGCGCGAAGCTCTTTTTGCTGCAGGGGCTGGCCAAGTAGGAACCTACGACCAATGCGGTTTCGTAGCAGAAGGGGAGGGTACCTTCCGTCCTTTGCCGGGGTCGAAGCCCTTTTTGGGGACTGAGGGTGTTCGGGAATCGGTACGGGAAATGCGTTTGGAAGTGCTAGTGCCCAAAACACGCAAGGAGGTTGTTGTTCAAGCCCTTCGAGAAGCGCATCCGTACGACGTAGTCGCCCACTACTGGGTGGAAAATGGACGCGAATGGTCCGATATTGGATTTGGTGCGGTGGGAGAATGGACCGAGGGGAGAACCTGGGAGGAGGCACTTGCTCAGATCAAAGAGGCTACGGGGGCGACGGCCGTCAAGCATACGAAGATCCCCGAGGGTCCAATTACCCGTGTGGCTGTGTGCGGAGGATCCGGTGGAGAACTTCTGGAACAAGCACAACGCGCAGGTGCTCAGCTATTTATAACGGGAGATATCAAGTATCATCGATTTTTTGATGCCGACGCACAATGTGCGTTGGTGGATGTGGGTCACGGGGAAAGCGAGCAACATACGGTCGAAATAATCGTTGCTAAGATTCGCGAAAATTTCCGTAATTTTGCCGTCCTTGGCGCGGATACACGTACCAACCCTGTAACGATTTCATAATCATGGCAAAGACCAAAGAAACTACGGCTGAAGAGAAGCTGCGCGCGTTGTACGACTTGCAGATCATCGACCGTCGCATTGACGAAATTCGCAACCTTCGCGGTGAACTTCCCTTGGAAGTGCGTGATTTGGAAGATGAAATTGCCGGACTGCAGACCCGGACGGATAAATTGATCCGCGAGACCAAGGAATTGGAGGCCGAGATCAAAGGCAAGAAAGCGGGCATCAAGGAGGCACAAGAAAAGATTTCCAAATACCAGGAGCAACAGAATAACGTGCGGAACAACCGCGAGTTCGATGCCATTGCAAAGGAGATTGAATTTCAAGAGTTGGAGATTGTTTTGGCCAACAAGAAAATCAAGGAATTCGACGCCAAAATTGCCCACAAAAAGGAATTGACGGCTTCGGTTGAGGAGCGCCTGAATGAGCGCACCAGCCACCTTCAGTTCAAGCAAGGTGAGCTGGACGGAATTCTGGCCGAGACGTCCAAAGAGGAATTGGCTTTGGATGCGAAGAGCAAAGAATTGGCTACTCAGATCGACGAGCGTTTGTTTGCTGCCTACCACCGCATCCGCGGCAAGGTGAACAACGGTTTGGCGGTTGTGAGCATCGAGCGGGGTGCGTCCGCAGGTTCATACTTTATGATTCCTCCTCAGCGCCAGATGGAAATTGCCCAGCGAAAGAAGATTGTAACCGACGAGCATTCCGGCCGTATCCTCGTGGATCCGGAGTTGGCCCGTCAAGAAGAAGAAAAGATGGCTGCCGTGTTGGCAGGGATGCTTTAAGCAGTCCGTCTAAAACTAAAAAACCGCCTTCAGGCGGTTTTTTTTTGCTCCCAATGACCGAGTTGTTCCCGGTTCTCCAACGGGTCATTCCTTTAGGAAACAGGCTTGCGGCAGATGTACAAGGGTTCCCCGGGCGGGAGGCAGTACCGTTCAAATTCTTCGGCCGAAAGCCGTTCCCCCATTTGGACCGTCTCCACTTGGAAGCCAGCGGCCTCCAAGCGCTGTGGGTAGTCCTGGCCGTAAATGCGTACGTGGTCGTACTGGCCAAATCGGCGCTGGCGTTCCGCGGGGTCTGTAATGCTGGGGTCTTCGTCGGTGGCAACTTGGGTGGGGACGAAGGGGACTTGGAAAAGGCCCCATCCGCCGGGTTTCATAACCCGATGGAGTTCCCTGATGCACTGGGCGTCGTCGGTGACGTGTTCCAGGACATGGTTGCAGAAAACGACGTCGAACCG